>CAZZWT010000152.1:0-7677 GCA_964657775.1 uncultured Candidatus Methylacidiphilales bacterium
CTTTTGAGCAATGGTCATACGACGGCATCACGGCCCGCTGGGGGGAAATCCGCCGATTTGTGCATGAGGACCAAAAAGTCCCGCTCGTCGTGGCCGACGACGACATCACGGGAACATTCACCTTTATCCGCGCCTTGACCGACCACGGGATCAGCCCGGACCTGACCTCGCGGCAGATCGGCCAGTCGTGGTTAAACTACATCGCGGAAGGACGGCACATCCTGTGGTGGAGTGGGTTCGGTATGTCGACCGAACACACGGCCTGGCTTCGCCTCGCTGCCGGCGTGGAGGCCCCTTTCAGCGGGTCGATCGAGCTGAACGGGCTTGCGGTGGCGGAGGAAATCGGTGCGCAAATCTTCATTGACGGATGGGCCATGGTCGCGCCGGGCAACCCCGAACTGGCCGTCAAGCTGGCCCGCGAAGCGGCGCGCGTCAGCCACGATGGCGAGGCCGTTTACGGCGCGTCTGCCATTGCGGCAATGGAATCCCTGGCCTTTGTCGAGCCGGAAATCGAGGTGCTTCTGGATCGCGCCATCGCCTGCCTGCCCGCCGACTGCATGGTCGTCGAGGTTACGGCCAAACTTCGTCAGTGGCATCGTAAGGAACCAGACTGGCGAAAGACCCGGCTGCGCTTCGTCGATGAATATGGCTACGAACGCTTCAAAACCAATTGTCCATTGATTTCCAACTACGGCATCATCATCCTCGCCCTGCTTTACGGCGCCGGAGACTTCGATCGTTCCATGATGATCGTCAACACGTGCGGTTACGACACCGACTGCAACGCCGGCAATCTCGGCTGCCTCCTGGGCCTCCGCAATGGGCTCGGCACGTTCCGCTCCGGCTACGATTGGCGCACGCCGGTCAACGACCGCATGTTTCTGCCCGCCGCCGATGGGCATTGGGCGTTGATGGACGCCGCGAACATGGCGATGGAGATCGCGCGCATCGGCCGCACCTTGGCGGGTGACCCACCCGTCGTCCCGAAGGAAGGCGCCAAATATCACTTTTCGCTGCCTGGGTCGACGCACGGTTTCGCCCCCAGCGGCGGAAGCCCGTTGGCGACTCTGATCCGACCCGTCGAAGGCGGCGACGGACGAAACTACCTGCAACTGGAAGTACAATTTCCCGGCCAAAGCTGCGACGCGGAGGTAGCCACCTTCCTCGCGCCGGGTTCGCTTCAGGCCCAAGGATACGCGCTGTCCGCGACGCCCACGCTCTACCCCGGAGAGATCATCCGCGCGCGGGTGGCCGCCGCGCCGGATAATCGCCATTCCGTTCGCGCCCGCCTTTTCATCCGCGCCTACCGCGAGAAAGAGGAAATCGTGCGGCAGGACGGGGAGTGGACCCAACTCCCACGCGGCGCCGGAGCCGTGCTGACCTGGACCACCCCGCCAGCGAACGGGTGGCCCATTTGCAGCGCGGGCATCGAATTGGCGGGAGAGGTCGGGGATCGCCTCGAACTCGATTGGCTGACGTGGGACGGTACGCCGACCCTTGAGTTTGAGCTGCCCGCCTCGACTCAGGGCCGCCAAGCCTGGGAGAAGATATTCGTTGGCAGCATGGATCAATCGTACTGGGGCTGGTTCACGACGTTTAACCTGATTCAAAATCGTGGTTGTGGAATCATCCATACCGGCTCACGCGCGTGGCGGGATTACCGCGTGTCGGCGCGGGTGAAGCCGTGCCTAGCCAAGTCCTGCGGCCTGCTCGGACGAGTTCAGGGCTTGACCCGCTATTACGGCCTGTTGTTGCGCCCGGGCAATGAAGCCGCCCTCGTCCGCATGGCGCACGACGAGCAGGTGCTGGCCGAAGTTTCGTTCCCTTGGGAATTGCGTCGCGAGTATACCTTGGAACTCGAGATTTGCGGCGTTAATCTGACAGGCCTGATCGACGGCGTGCGCGTACTCGAAGCCACGGACCGCCTACCCGGCCTCGAGGGGGGCGGCATAGGCTTCGCGCTGGTGGAGGGTCGCATGGAAGCGAGCAACCTCCGCATCACTGCGTTATAAGCCGGGGCCGGGACAGGTTATTGCACCTGCGCCGCGGTCACCGCCAAGAGAGCGGGCACGCCGCGCCGGTCGGGGCCGTAGACCAGGTCGATGCTGCTGATTTCCACCTCCGGTCGGGGATTGTTCCACTGCATGGAGTAGGCAACGGCCGACGACTTGTCGTCGTAGGGCGCAGTCCACGCGATCTGGGCGCCGGGGATCGCCGTGGGTGCATCCTGGTGGTAACTATCCACGCTGATTTCGGCATAGATGGGAACCTTCTCATCCTTGCCGTCGGCGTAGTGAACAATGTAGTCGGCCATTTCGTACTTCTTGTCGTCACGCAATTCATCGTGGTTGCGGCGCGAATCGATTCTGGCGGCTTGCAGGAAAAAAAGGGCGTCGGCCTTCTGGTTAACCGGAATGTTCTTCACATTGTCGGCCAAATTTCCAGGCACGCCATCCGCGCCGAGCATGACAGCCTCCGGCACAGGCGACGTGGTGAAGTGGTAGATATCGTAGCTCACCCCACCCATGATTTGCTTACCGGAAGGCAAGGCCGCGAAGGTGTGCTGTTTGTCGCCGAACCAACCTTGTTCGTTGCGGAATTGGTTGGCCTGCTTGGAGAGGTCGATTGGGTGGAAGGCGAGGTTGCCGCCCGCGATAATCGTTTTGCCGCCAGAGAACGCGGCCTTCAGATTGCGCAGGATCGTGGCCAGGATGACTTGCTTCTTGCCGACGTTCGCCGGGTTCTTCTCGGTGTCGAGGAACTTGACGTCGCAAAGCACGATGCCCCCCTTGCCGCGCGGATATTCCACCATGGCCCCGACGTTCAGCATGGGTTTGACCTTCTCGCCAAAATCGACCGGTCGCGCGACCTTGAGGTAGATGTTGTCAATGCCGACCAATTCCTTGCCATCCGCGGTCTTCTTCGGATCGTGCTGCCAATCGACCACCTTGAGCGTCAGTTCCGAAGCCGTCGGTTGATCGGGAAAATCGAAGGTCTGGGGGTCCCCGTTCGGCACCGTTGGGAAGCCATAGTCCTTGCCGTTGATCGTGACCTGGATCTTGGTCGTCCCTTCGTAATTGAGATCGCTGACCCACGTTATCTGTTCGATCTTCTCCGGCTGGGGGAGCTTCATGGGCACGACAGCGTCGCTCGCCGGGAGATTCTGGATCAACCTCCATTCGCCGTCTGCCATGGTGAAGTTGTTCACCGCGTTATCCCATGCGGAGTAGGTTGACGTCGCAAACGGCGCGATGTCATCGAGATCGACCACGTAGCCGTACCCATCGGTGTCCGGATAGTCACCCGCCCGATACGGGACGATCTGCTGCCCGGTACCGATGATGATATTTCCCGAAGAGAGCCCCGCCGTCAGCGGACTTTTCACGACCGGCCAGGTGACCTTTTCACGCCGGAAGGGCCGGATGACATGATTGAACCCAACGACTTGGTTGAAGCCGGCCAGACCATCCGGCGTGAGATTGTTCAGAATGATCCACCCGCCGCTACCCGTGAACGTATTTACCTTGGGTAGATTATCCGCCAGCGCCTTCAGATTGACCGGCGTCGCATCGATAATGGCGATTGATCCAGGCTTGGCCAGCGCGGCCAGCGGGTCAGGGGCCTTGGCGAACTTGAGCCCAATGGCCCCTACCGCCTTGGCCAGCGGGGTGGAATCGTCAGCTACCAGCGTTGCATCGACGGAAACCAGCTTATAGCGGTTGGCGTAGCCGAGCAGGTTGAGGAAGAGCCGCTGCGCCACCGCGCTCGTCTTGATTTTTTCTCCCACCAGCAGTTGCGTCAGCAGCATGGTGCCGCTGCCCGCCTGCATTTCCACCAGCGCGGAATCGGCCAGCTTCATGTCGCATTGCAAGATCGATTTGCCGCCGCTGGCAGGTTTAACGTAGGCGTTGCGGTAGAGGAAATTGTCCTGGCCCCAGGTCGAGAAATCCTTGTTCTGGAGACCGGCCAGGGCGGGATGCGCGGCGTCCTCGAAGAAAGCCAGACAGCCGTGGTTGGTATCGGTCGCCATTTGCCCGGGCAGTGCCTGGAACTTCAGCGGATTATCCTGCTCCAGCACGATGAGGGCGCGCCCCGATCCACCGGAGGCCCAGGCCGAGAGTTGGCTCGACGTGGACGTGACCGAATCGAGTGCGCCATTAGCCACGACCAGCACCTTCGCTGCATCTGGAATCTGTTTGAGATCAGCCAAAGGCGTGAAGGGGACTTTGACCGAGGAGAGAAATTCCTTCACCTCGCCCTTGGGATCGAACAGCGCCACCCGGCTGGCGGCTTCGATGCCGGCAGCCTTCACCGCCATCGAAACGGGCGGCAAAACGGAAACATTCTTCGTGTCCTCGAAAATCGTCTTGCCGCCTCGGCTCAACGAGAGGCTCAGCACGCCCTCTTGCCGGGCTGGAACTTCCGGCACGGCTACCGTGATCCCGAATTCCTCATTCATGCCTGGCGCCACCGTATGCGTCGAAGTGCCTTCATCCGCTTTTTTTCCATTCACGGTCAGGTTCCAGTTGAAAACAATGGGATCGGTCGAGCGGCTATCGTTGAAGATGCGCAGGGTGCGCTGGACTTTGTCGCCGGAACCGAAACTCCAGTTCCACTGGCGGCAGAGGACCGCCACCGGCTTCCAGACATTGTAATAAATCGGCATTTGGCCGCCGGCCCAAAATTGAAAATTGACGCCGTTCCATCGGTAGCCTTCGCTGAGCATCCGCAACTCCATCGCCATCGCCGGGCGCGCTTCAGCCTGGCCAAGAAAAACCTGCTCCCCGCCAACCGTGGCGTGGTCGGCCAATTCGATTCCGGTCACAAAAGCCGCTTCACCCAATAGTACCGGCTTGTCCTTGGTCACCGGCCACACCTGTCGATGCGCAAAGGCCGCGCGATCATAACAGCCTTCGGGATAGGTGTTGAGCGGCGGCTCCATGTAATGCCCGCCGTAGACCGGCAACGATTCCTCCAGGTTGGCGTTGCCGCCGTCCGTCATCACTGGCCGGGTGGGATCGAGCTGCATCAGCAAGTCGGCCGCCTTCTTCATTTCGCGGGTCGTGATATCGTCCTGCCCAACCACATGGCCGTTGATGAAGGAAATTTCGTTCTCCATCGACCAGAGAAAAATGGATGGATGATTGCGCTGTCCCTTGGCCCAAGCCAAGAGCTGCTGACGATAGTTGTCCCACAACGCCGGATTATTGAGGCCGTAAAAGCCGCTGCTGCCTTCGCCGTCAAATACCCCCGTGCGCCGCAGCGGCATGCCCTTGGCATCGCATTCGTCGAGCAGGGCCTCCGTTTTTTCGTCGGGCCACCAGACCCGCATCATCGTCTGGTTATGGGAAAGGAGGGTATCGACTGGGACCGGATCGCAATCGGCAAATCCGTGGAACGGAATCCCGTTGAGCTTGAACTCGGGCCCATTCCAGGTCCACTCGCGGAAGCCAAACTTGGTTGTGCGTTCATCGATCACCTTGCCGTCGATCGCCAGGCGGGTGACAACGTTGTATTGCTGGGGATCATCCGGCCACCAGAGCTTTGGGTTCGCCCACGGCTCGGAAATCTGGACCACCGAATCCTGCCCCGCGGGGATCGTGACATCCTGGGCAGCAAACGTTTTTTCCGCCGCACCGCCGGCCACTGGCTGAACCTCGTTGGTGAGCTTCGCCGTCACGGGAGCTCCGGTGGGATTATGAACGGTAACTTCCAGTCCCAACGTCTTATTAGCCACGGAGGGCTTGGCGAAAACGTCGGCGGTGTAAGCCTTGCCGCCCACCACGAGCGCGGGCGCTCCGAGAAGAAAGCCCGTTTGGTAATTCGGGGCCAGGATGGGCATATCGAGCGTGTTGGTCGCATTGAAATGCCAGAAACTGTACGGCAGGTAGTGGGGATGCTTGAGGAACTCGGGTACGGTCAGCGCGTAAAAGGGGTCCTTGAAGGCGACGCAAATTTCATTCACCGCGCCGGGCTTGATCGCGCTGGTCACATCGCAATCCCAAACCGCCCAGCAGTTCTTTGTCCAGCCGCACGACTGGCCGTTGACGAAGACGGTCGCGACGACGCTCTCCGCCGGGACGTGCAGCACGAAAGAGTGGTCCGCCAGTTCCGGGGCAACCTTGACGCGGGCACGAAGGTAATAACGATGGACGTAGGTCTCGTGCGGCAAAAGCTGATTGCGGTCCCCCGGCACTTGGATCGCGTGCCAGGAAAGGGCATCGGCGCTCGGCGCGGCCTTCACCGGCCCGAGGCGGTCGTCCACCAGCACCTCATCGTCGCCCGCATATTGCCAGGCGCCGGCAAGGGACACCGGGGTCTGTGCGACGGCGGGGCTGGCGGGAATATCAAAAGTCTGGCTCGCCGCCGCCTTGTCCGCATCGGTCATCCAACTCACATCGCCGGGCTTGATTGCACCATCCGGGTGAAACGGCTTGGCCGCGAAGCAAACGGCATCCAGTCCAAAAAGCAACGAGTCGAACTTGCCGTCCTTGTTTTTTGTTTTATCCAGGCGAATCTGCAGCGTGTGGGGCCCCGCGGTCAATTTGGGCCGGCCCAGGTCCAGCCACGCGACGGGCGCCCACACGCCGAGCTCCTGCACATCCACGGTGTTCTCCGTGTTCTGCACGGTCTGCCAGTTTCCCTGGTCGATGCGCCAATCGAAAACGCAGCGCGCTCCTTCGTACCCGACGTGCAGCCAGGCGTCAAAGTCGCCATCGTGAGCTGCCTTGAAATCGTAGCTTAGAATAACACCGGTATCGGGGACAGTCCCATCCACCTTGTCGCCGTCGATGCTGATCTGCACCCATTTGCCGTCGGAAAGAATGTCGTTAGGCCCCGAGCTGACGGGGAGCTGGAACGAAGCAGGCTCGAGGGAGGTCGCCTTCTCGCCTTCCATCCAGATGTAATCGTCCGCCGCCCCATCCGCGAAGAGAGGAAGGACCTGGCACAGGAGCAGAGCACACGCCAGGCTGGGCGCGAGACCGCGGCGGAATTTGAGGAGGGAAGGTAATGACATAGCGGTTCGGATCATAAAGAGGGGTTGGGAAAGAGGGCGACCAGAAGCGGCGGCGCGCCTAGGCAATCACGAGTCCGACGGTGCTCTTGGTGAAGAGATCCATCTCATCCTGGCTGGTAATTTTTTGCTCGTTGAAATAAAGGTCTTCGATCACGACGTTGCGGACGGGGCGAGTTTCATTCCATCCGCCAATTACGGACGTGGTGTAGCCCGGATTATAAATGCTCTGGTGCCAATGAATGTTCTTAAGCCGGACATCCTCAATCGAGCCACGCTCGGCATCCCGGCTCCACATCGATTTGAAAACGCGAAAGTCGATGAAAAGCGCGTAGCAATGCTCGATGCGGATATTTTCCCACAGAATCGAGCTGACTTTGGCGTGGTCGCTGTTGTGAATCGAAAACACGGCGCCAAGGCCGTGGACATGCAACACGTCGATATCGCGGAAGGTAACGTTGCGAACGGAATCGCAGCGTAATTCGTGGCCAATCTCCATGGCATTGCCGCCCCGGTCGTTCATGAAGACGCAATTCTGGACGAGGATGTTGTCGACATCCTCGATGCAGTCGAACTTCTCGCCCGTCGATCCCTCGACCAGGCACGATTTGATGACCACGCAGTCGTCGTTGTTCTTGAGAAAGCACCCTTCGATGACTACG
>CAZZWT010000153.1:0-7653 GCA_964657775.1 uncultured Candidatus Methylacidiphilales bacterium
TTACGGCATTCCCGAGATTCATCGCGAGCGGTTGAAGACGGCCAAGCTCATCGCCGCGCCCGGCTGTTTCCCCACCAGCATCATCCTGCCGCTCTCGCCTTTTCTCGCGCCGGGCGTTGGTCTGAAGCCGAACACGATTGTCGTCAACTCACTCTCTGGCGCCTCGGGCGCGGGACGCAAGGCCGACCTGCGCCTTCTCTTCGGCGAGATCAGCGATAACATGTACGCCTACAGCGTACCGAAGCACCGGCATCTGGGCGAAATCGAACAGGAGCTCTCGCTCGCGGCCGGTCAAAAAGTGACCATTACCTTCGCTCCTCACATCGTCCCGATGCATCGCGGCATGCTCTCGACCATTGTCGCGGAGTTTGACCCGGCGCAGTCCGCCGTCGCGCTCTCCGAGGCCGATCTCTTCAACGTTCTGCAGAAAGCGTATGGCAACGAGCCCTTTGTGGAACTTCTTCCTCCGGGTCAGTTGCCCGAATCGCGCCACGTCGCGAACTCGAACCGCATCCAGATCGCCGCGCGTTACGACGAACGGACGCATCGGCTCATGCTCTTTTCCGCCCTCGACAATCTTGGCAAAGGCAATGCTTCACAGGCCATTCAGGCCGCGAACCTCGCCTTGGGGCTGGATGAAACGGTGGGCCTGACATGAAGGCCACGAAAAATATGGAAGCCAAGACGATCAAGGGCGGCGGCGTCACCTCAGCCGGAGGGTTCCAGGCTGCCGGCATTGCGTGCGGGATCAAGCCGCGCGGCGAGAAGGACATGGCTCTCATTATCTCGGACGTTCCCGCCACCGCGGCGGCGACCTTCACCACCAACCTGGTCAAGGCCGCTCCGGTCAAAGTCTCGATGAAGCACCTGCGCAACGGCAAGATGCGCGGCGTTCTCATCAACGCCGGGTGCGCCAATGCCTGCACCGGCGTGGGCGGCATCGCCGATGCGAAAGCCATGGTCGAGCACATCGCGAAAAAATTTGAGACCAAGCCGCAGGAGTGGCTCGTGTGCTCCACCGGCCGAATCGGCACCCGGCTGCCGATGGACCGCGTGCGCAAGGGCATTGAGAAGGCGGCGGGGAAGCTCGGGCCCACCAATGGCGTCGAGGCGGCCAAGGCGATCATGACCACGGACACGCGCCGCAAGGAGTTCGCCATGCGCTTCAAGGTCGACGGCCGCAAGGTCACGATCGGCGGCATGGCCAAGGGCGCCGGGATGATTCATCCCAACATGGCGACCATGCTCTGCGTCATCACGACCGATGCGAGCATCGACAAAGCCGCGCTGAAATCGTGCGTGGATGACGCAGTGGAGCACTCGTTCAATCGCATTTCCGTCGATGGCGATACCTCGACCAACGACACCGTCATCGTCATGGCCAACGGCGCGGCGGGCACCAATTTGCTCAAGAGCTATCATCCGCAATTCGCAATGTTCAAGAAGACGCTGACGCATGTCATGCGGAAGCTGGCGCGCATGATCGTCGAGGACGGCGAGGGGATCACCCGCGTGGTCGATGTCGTGGTCAAGGGTGCGCCGAGCGCGCAGGACGCGAAGCTGGCCGCGCTCGCCGTGGCGAAGTCGGAGCTGATCAAGACCTCGTGGACCGGCGGCGACCCGAACTGGGGCCGCATCATGGCCGCGCTGGGCTACAGCGGCGCGCGCGTGCGCGAGGAAATGGTGGAGATTTTTTACGACGGCATCGCTGCCGTCATCAACGGCCAGCCGAGCAAGACGCCGGTGATCAAGCTCAAAAAAGTTGCACGAAAGCCCAAATTCACCATCACGATTCACCTGCATTCCGGCCTGGGTGAGTATAGTATTCTCACGACTGACCTGACGGAAGAGTACGTGGTCATCAACAAAGGCGAATGATGCGAAACACCAAGGCTGACGCGCTGCTCGAGGCGCTGCCCTATTTCCAGCAATTCCGCGGCAAGATCGTCGTGGTGAAGTACGGCGGCGCGGCGATGGAAAACCCCGACTTGGTTGAAAGCGTGATGCGCGACGTGGTATTTCTCGAGGCCGTGGGCATCAACCCGGTCGTGGTGCATGGCGGCGGCAAGGCAATCACCGCGGCGATGCGGCAGGAGAATTTGCAGGCCAAGTTTATTGAGGGTCTGCGCGTCACTGATGAGGCCTCGATTAAGATCATCGATCGCGTCCTGACGGAAACGATCAGTCCCTCGCTGGCGGAGAAGCTGCGTGAATTCGGCGGCAAGGCGGAGGTGCTCTCCGGCAAGGATGTTCTGATTGCCGAGAAGGTGACGCCGCGCGTGGATGATAAAGGCGCGAAGATCGACCTCGGTTTCGTCGGCGACATCGTCGCGACCGACATCACGCACGTGCAGAAACTCATCGACGCGGAGATCGTGCCGATCATCTCGCCCCTCGGTCGTGGGCGCGACGGGCAGGTCTATAACATCAATGCCGACATCGCAGCGGCCAAGATCGCGCAGGCGCTCAAGGCGCATAAGATCATTTATCTTTCGGATGTGAACGGCGTGCGGCGCGATCCGAAGGACGAGGCGTCGCTCATTTCCACGCTGACCCCGGCGCAAATCCAGAGCCTGAAACAACAGGGCGTGATTGCGGCCGGGATGATCCCCAAGGTCGATTCCGCGCTCGAGGCGCTGGCCGGCGGCGTGGCCAAGGTCCACTTCCTCGATGGCAAGCAGTCCCACTCGCTTTTGCTGGAACTTTTCACCGACGCCGGTATTGGCACGGAAATAGCCGCAACAAAATAGAGTTTGTTAAACAGGAAAACATGAAAGCAGGAAATACATGAAGAAGGCTCGGGAGTGGGTAGAGTTCTCCTTCCTGTATTTCATGATTTCATGTCTTCCTGTTAAAAATTTTACGATTCACGAACCCACCTTTAAAATATGAGCGCCCCACTCCGTCATCTTCTTGGCCTGAAAGGCGCGGACGAGGGCTCGCTGCGCGAGATCCTGACGCTCGCCGCGAAGTACAAGGCGGAGCGCGGTTCGATTTCCTGGCGCCCGCTCGCGGGGCAAACCTGGGCGATGATTTTCAACAAGTCTTCGACGCGCACGCGCGTTTCGTTCGAGGTCGCCATTCATGAGTTGGGCGGGAATGCGCTTTTTCTCAACGCCAACGACATGCAGATCGGACGCGGCGAACCGGTCAAGGACACCGCGCGGGTGCTAGGCCGCATGGTCCAGGGCGCGATCATCCGCACCTACGCGCAGGCCGATATCGAGGAGTTCGCCGCGTACTCCAAGATTCCCACGATCAACGCGCTGACCGATGACGAGCATCCGTGCCAGATTCTCGCCGACATCCAGACCATCGAGGAAAAGCTCGGGCCGATCGCAGGCCGCAAGGTCGCGTTCATCGGCGATTGCGCCTGCAACGTCGCGCGCTCGTGGATCTACGCGGCGGAAATCCTTAAATTCAACCTCGCGCTCGCCGGTCCCGAGGGCTACCTGAGCGACATCACGAATCGCTACGTCACCCAGTCCCACGACGTGAAGGAAGCCGCCAAGGATGCCGACGTCCTCTACACCGACGTCTGGGTTTCCATGGGCATGGAAGATGAAAAGGCCAAGCGCCAAGCCGCGTTCGCGGGCTTCCAGATCAACCACGATTTACTCTCTGTCGCGAAAAAGCACGCGCTCGTGCAGCATTGCCTGCCCGCCTACCGCGACCAGGAAATCAGCGAAAAAATCTTTGAGGAACGCGCGCAGGAAATATTCGACCAGGCCGAGAACCGCCTTCATGCGCAGAAGGGCATCCTTCACTGGCTGGCCGACGGGCCGATGAGCTGAAGGAATTAGCCGCAAAAGAACGCAGAGAGAACGAAGAGTGAGACGGTGATGACTGACGATCTTTCCCGTATCCCATCGTTTGAATCAGAATTCTTGCAAACGATGGCGGTCGAATTGCAGCGGAGGCTAGACGACGATCCATTTCCACGTGAAGCGGGCGAATTTGAATTCCGGGTTGCCGATCACGAGAATGAAAGTGGCGAGTGGGAATGCTTTGATGCCGTTCGCAGGATGCGCCCGGGTGAGTACATCCAAGTGGTCATATGCGCCGACGGAGGAGCCAATTTTGTTTACCGTTTTCCGGTTCTTCGTGGAAAGGACGATTGTCGCTTTGAGACTTCGATCGCTGATGTCGGTGACTGGTCTCCGCTCGAGGTGGCTAGCTTGGTCCACGATACCCTAAGAGGGAACCCTGACGCGCGGGAAACCTGGCTCAAGCTGGACGTTCGGAAGAAAAAGTGATTCTTTCTTTGCGTTCTCTACGTTCTTTTGCGGCTAATATCTTTTATGGAAGTCTTCTCTCCCTCCATCGTCCTCGACGGCATCTGCGCGCGCTTTGATTGGGCCGCGATTTTTGGAAACGACAATCCCGTGGAGCTCGATCTCGGCGCGGGTGACGGTGGCTTCACCTTGGCTTACGCGAAGCAGCATCCGGAAATCAACCTGCTCGCGGTGGAGCGGTTGCTTGGCCGCGTCCGCAAAATCGAGAAACGCGCCGTCCGCGCCGGACAGGATAACGTCCGCGTGCTGCGCCTCGAATTCGGGTACACGGTGAAGTACCTGTTACCGCCCGGAAGCGTCTCCGTCGCTCATATCTTGTTTCCCGATCCGTGGCCGAAGCGCCGGCATTGGCCGCGCCGTCTTATTCAGCCACCGTTTATTCGCGATCTCGCGGTCGCGCTTAAGCCGGGCGGCGAACTCCGCTTCACCACGGACCACGAGCACTACTTCGAGACCGGTCAAGCATCGATTCGCGAAGCCGCCGTCCTCGAGGCCGCGCCGGAGTGGAACTGGGCCGACGATCCCAAGACCGACTTCCAAAAGACCTTCGACGCCGAGGGCAGGGCGACCTATCGAGGACGTTGGATTAAGCGCTAGACTCAGGAGGTTTTGTGCAACGAAGCAAAGGTCGCAACGAAAGATAGGCAGGATTCTACCGCTACAGCTGCATCCCCGTTGCGGTCGTTGAGTCGTTGCGCGAAACTTCCCCAAAGCGGAAAGACTTTGCCCGGCACTTCCTGCCGAGAAGATTTGCTTTCACGCTGTTTCCCCGCATATAGTTGCAAAAGCCTCCTTTCGACCTTTTACTGCATCGACTTCCATGACAGAGCCATCCACTCATGCCGGGCGTTCAACTCAGTACATCAAACTGATCGAGGCCGACCCGCTGAGCCCGCTGACGTGGGAAGAGCTTGCCGAAAAAATTCGTGGCCAAAATGACCCGCTCAGCACCAAGAGCCTGGAGGTCGTCATCGATGGTCTGAAGAAGCTCGATGAGATCACCACGACAGCGAAGGCGCAGGGCCGGCACGTTCCCAAGATTTCACCGCTCGCGCAGTCCATGTTCAGCCGCCTCGCACGCGCCTACAACAGCCCGACGTTGCTGAAGGAAGTCGGCCTCATTTATCTACGCGACCTTGGCCTGCCCAATGTCGCGCTGCAACATTTCGAACGCTCTATCCGCCTCGGCGGGCCGGAACGCGAGTTGCGTCCGCTCAGCGAGGCGGCTGCCGTTGCTGTGCAGCGCCAGATGTCACAAACCAGCGGGGTGAGCGCGGGCCACGCCGGCATCACCGCCGCGCAGCACGCGAAGCCGGTCGCCGTCGACGTCATCCGCAAGACCGGCAAGATGCTGATGCCCTCGCGGCTCGTACAACCGACGACCAAGATGGCGCCGCCGCGTCCCGATCTTCCCCCGATCGAAAAGCTGCCCGATTCGACCGAGGAATGTTTGCTCCACGCCAAGGTCGCGATCAAGAAGGGCGACCTGATGCGGGCCCTGGCGTTAATGAAGAAGGCCAACATGGCGCCCGTCGGCAAAACGGAAATGTGGCAGGCGTGGACCGATCTCGGCCAGGCGTTTTTTGAAGTGGGCCAAGCCCTGCAGATCGAGGAAGCGTTCCTTGAGGCGCTTCGTTACGATCCGGATGAACTGGCGTCACAGTTCAATGCCGCGCTCGGTTATCAGCTCAACCAGAAGTACGACCTCGCCCTCGCGACTTATCTCAAGGCGAACAAGATTAACCCGAAGCATCCCAAGGTTTGGTGCAATCTCGGCGTGCTTTATTTTCAGACCGACCAGTACCCGCAGGCGGAATCGGCGCTCCGTTTCGCCACCATGGCCAGCCCGGAATACGCGCGCGCGTGGGACAACCTAGCCGCCGCGCTCGGTGCGCAGGACAAGCTCGACGAGGCGCTGATCGCGTGTAAACGCGCAGTTGAGTTGCGCCCCGATTACCCCGAGGCCTTCTTCAAGATGGGTGTCATCTATTTTACGCGAAATGATTTTCCCCACGCCGGCGCGGAGTTCCAGCGCGCGGCGCAGCACCCGGCGATCGCGGCCTATTGCGAGTCGTTCCAGGCCATCATTTGCGCGCGGCTCGAGCAGAGCGAGGACGCGGAAGCGGCCGTCCGGCGCGCGGTCAAGGCCGACCCGAAGTGCGACCTGCTCTGGATGGCCTGGAACGAAATCGGGCTCGCCTGGTACGCGGCGGGCAACTTCCAGCGCGCGGCGACGGCTTACGGCGAGGCGACCGTCATCGTGCCGACTGAGCCGCAGGCATGGTTCAACCTTGGCGTCAGTTTCCACAAGCTGAAGGACCTCGAAGCGGCGCGCGATTCCTACCAGCACGCGGTTGACCTGAAGGAATCGTTCCCGGGCGCCTGGCACAATCTCGGCATCGTCTGCGCGGAAAAAGGCGATCATCTCGCCGCCATGAACGCGTTCCGCCGCGAAGTGAATTGGGTGCCGGACAACATCCGCGCCTGGTACGACCTCGGCGTCACGTTGCAGAAACTGGGCCGGGAGGATGAGGCGCACGTGGCCTTTCATAAGGTGGACTTGCTCAGCAATGCCGCCGCCGATCTCTCGGGCGGCGTGGCCGATTCGCCTTCGATCCACGAGCCGAAAACCGGCCCGATTCCGATAAAGGAAGCTTCCCGAGCCGGGAGCTGAGTCCACTTGATTATCTTTCAGCCGGTGGCTCGAATGCGTTGTCTGCTCGGCATCTTTCTCCTTATCGTCGCCGTTTCGAGCCTGCACGCGCAGGATCACGATGCGGCGCCGGTTCCGGTCACCAACAGCGCGGACATGCGTGCGAGTGTGGAGAAGGAGACATTCCGGCTCGTGAATACCTACCGGGAGGACCATTTGCTCCCTGCGCTCAAGTGGAGCGATTCGATTGCGCAGGTAGCCCGCGCCCACAGCAAGGACATGGCGACGGGCGCGTGCGATTTCGGCCACGATGGCTTCCGCGACCGGATCAACAAACTGAAAAACGTGATGACCGGGTTCAACGGCGCGGGTGAGAACGTTCTCATGACGACTGAACTGATCGGTGCGGCCCAAAACGCGGTGGCATTGTGGCTGAAGAGCCCGCATCACCTGGCGAATATTCGCGGCGACTACAACTACTCCGGCCTTGGGGTCTGGCAGGACAAGGACGGTACCATTTACTTCACGCAGATTTTCATGAAGTTCTCGCCCGTGACGCAGGAAGCGCAAGCCGCGCCGGAGCCGGGATTGATAACGCCGTTTGGGATGCTGGCAACGCCAAATACGCGGGCGAAGCCGTAGTTAGAAAGGTAGCCGGCGCAGGCCCTTGCGCCGGAGCGGTTGCGCGAGCACGCGCGACCGCCT
>CAZZWT010000154.1:0-7613 GCA_964657775.1 uncultured Candidatus Methylacidiphilales bacterium
CCCTCGGCCGGGTCGCCGGGGGCGCCGTCGCGCAGCAGGTCTTCAAGAAATTCGTGCCCGCGCTGGAGATCGTCGCCTTCGTGTCGCAGATCCACGAGCTACAGGCCGAGGTGCCGCTCGAGAAAATCTCCTACGCCGAGGTCGAAAGCAACATCGTCCGCTGGCCCGATTCCGCCGATGCCGAGCGCGCTATTGCGTTGATTGAGAAAACGCGCTCGCAGGGCGATTCGCTCGGCGGCATCGTGACTTGTATTGTGCGCAACGCGCCGGTCGGCCTGGGCGAACCGGTTTTCGATAAACTCGACGCCGACCTCGCCAAGGCGATGCTCAGCCTGCCCGCCAGCAAGGGCTTCGAGATCGGCTCCGGCTTTGCCGGCACGCTGCTCAAAGGCTCTGAGCACAACGACGCTTTCGTCAAAGAAGGCGACCGCGTCCGCACCGTCACCAACCGCAGCGGCGGCGTGCAGGGCGGCATCACCAATGGCGAGGACATCGTCTTCCGCGTCGCCTTCAAGCCCGTCGCCACCATTTCCCAGAAGCAGCAAACCGTCTCCACCACCGGCGAAGCCGCCGAGCTCAAAGCCCGCGGCCGCCACGATCCCTGCGTCCTCCCCCGCGCCGTGCCGATGGTGGAAGCGATGACGCGGCTGGTGCTGATCGATCATTGGCTGCGCCAGCGGGCGATTCAGGACTAGCTGAACACCGAAATACTGCCACAGAAGCACATACTTCCAAGGTCGGGAGGCACTTGACCTAGAAAGGTTTAACGGGCAGCCTATTTTTAGATAGATTCAAGCAGCAGACGAAAAATCAAAATGAGCACTTCTTCTGAAAAGCCCGAGAGGCCCCTGCCGGTTAAGTTCATCACGGAGAAATGTTCAACGTTTCATACGTACCACGCGGACGGGGTATGGGGTATGGTCAATAACTACGGCAATATTCAGTTAAACTTTTATATTGAGCGTCCACCGATGGCCGACTCGGTGACGTATCAGCTGGATCAAATGGGCAATGCCGCCGATCAAGGAACATTGGAACTTCGTCAAGAAAACGACCGCATTTTAATTATTCGCGAATTCCAATCGGCAGTAGTTTTGTCTGTCGCATCAGCCCGGATGGTCCATGCGACCATTGGAAATTTTATCAAGATTGCTGAAGAAATGTCCTCAAATCTGCACCCAAATGTCTAATAGGATGCAATTCCGTGAGGCTGATGCAGTACATGATATACGCGATGTTTCTGCTCTGACCAATAGAGCTAATGCCGCCTCGGTGCCATTCGTCATGCTCGGCATAGGCCGAAGTCATTACAGCGCCCAAATAGCTCCAAACTACCAGTTTGTCGATATATCAGCACTACTGGCTGAGGCCAATAAATCCAAACCTAATTCAAAATTTGATTTGGAGCTAAAGTTTCGTGAGTATGCGGATAAATGGTATTTAGAAACTATACGCGAATCTTCTCTCACGAAGTTGATGAGTAATGTCAACTATCTGAAAGTGATAAAACTCGGACCAGACGTTGTTCCATTAATCTTAAAAGAATTGCGATCAGACGATCCTGCTCCTTGGTTTTTAGCTCTTCGTGTACTGACTGAAGAAACGGAAGTAGGGTGCGGCAATCCTGGAAACTTCGTGGAAAAAGCTAGGGCTTGGGTGGCATGGGGGAAAGAGCGTGGCATCGTTGCCTAGTCGGTTACCGCTGGAGCTTGAGCAGCAAATGCCCTTTCTGGTTTCGGAAGGCTACGTGGTCAAAAGCATTGCCACTCGAAGATACAATTGCATCGCCTTTGCGGCGGATGATCCTTCCGTATTTTATTGGCCAGACGATGACGATAATCCGGATGCTTATTGGCCAATTTCAAGAAAAGATATCTCGTTGGACTGTTTCGTGGAAATGTTCGCGCACCTCGGATATGAGAAATGTGACGATGGATCCCTCGAGGCTGGCTACGAAAAAGTGGTTATCTATATTTTTGAAGGAAAGCCTTCTCACGCAGCAAAACAGCTCGAGGATGGTCGGTGGAAAAGCAAGTTGGGTTTAGCCCAAGACATCGAGCACAATTCCGTGAAGGCTGTGGAGGACGAAGTTTGTTACGGAACGGCAACTCAATATTTGAGAAAACCGCGCAGATAAGATAAACCTAAGTCCATCCAGTTCGTTTTAACCTCCATCCATCCCATTCCCCCGAAAAAACCGGTGCAGCAGCTCCGCATGCGAGTGGACGCCGAAATGGCGGTAGATGACCTTGATGTGGTCGCGCAGCGTGTGCGGCGAAATCCCCATCTGCGCGGCGATGACTTTGTGACTGGCGCCAGAGGTGAGCAGGTTCAGCGTTAGCCGCTCGCGCTTCGATAACGCAGGGACTTGCACCCCGCGGTCCTCCGGCCAGCCGAGTTCGTGCAGCCACGCCACCTCGGTCAGCACAATATGCGCGATGCGGGATTCGCGGGGCGTGAATTTGGGACGCCCGAGCCGTCGATAAAAGCCGAGCGCGCTGCAGGAGCGGTCATCCAGCGGGCGGTGCGAGATGACCAGCGAACCGATATCGGCCGCTTTCCACAACTCGTACGCGTTCGAGCGCTCGAAGGCGGCGTCCGGCGTGATCTGGTCGCGTCGGCGCGTGAGGTGGGTGTTTTTCTCCTTCAACTCGACGTAGAACTTGGAGGCGAACGAGACCATTTCCGGGTGTTCCAAAGCCTGCAGATAGCAGGCAAAAGATTCGTCCGTGAAGCCGCCGCGCATGATGGAAACAAGGACTTCCGGCATTGTGGGATCGCGGCGGCAGGAGAGGCCCCAGGCCCAGGCATCGGCATCGATCAGTCGGCACAGGCCCTCCATGAGGTAGCGCTTGCGCCGCGCCGGCCCACCGGGGAGTGCGGCGACTTCACCGATGAGATGGATCATGGCCCGGACATCGCGTTCGTCGAGTTTCATCGGGCCCTAACTACACAAAAAAGCACTGCTACTTAGCGAGGAAAAAGGGGCCCGGCAGTGTTAAATCTTGACTAGCCGATCCCGAGGTATCCAGCGTGGCTGGAAGACCAAGGGTTTGCACAGTATGGTTCTCGGCAAACCAGACGAGGCGATTTTACCTTAATCCCTTTACTCCCATGCGCCATTCCTTGCCGACCCATCTGAAATCATCCTTCTTGGCGGTGATGCTCGCCCTTTCCGCTGGCATCTCCAGTCCCGCGCTCGATCTCTACGTCTCCCCCTCCGGCGATGACGGGCACGCGGGAACTTCCGACGCACCGTTCCGCACCCTCGCCCGCGCGCGCGATGCTGCCCGCGACGCCGCGCCGAAGATGACCTCGGATATCCGCGTCTGGCTGGCCGACGGAACCTACGTGCAGACCCAGCCGTTCACTCTCGACGCGCGCGATAGCGGTCAAAATTTTTTCGACATCGTTTACGAAGCCATGCCCGGCGCTCATCCCGTCATTTCCGGCGGTCGCACCCTCACCGGCTGGGAACTTCACGACGCGGCGAAAAACATCTGGCAAGCCAAGGCCGATGGCCTCGCGACGCGACAACTTTACGTGCATGGCGTGCGAGCCGTGCGCGCGCATACAGACGACAAGCTTTTCACCGGCGCCACCCAGACCAAAACCGGCTACACCATTGCCGGTAAATCTCCGCTGCTCGATTGGGCCAACATCGACCAGGTCGAATTCGTCTATCGTTACTTCGATGGCGGCCTGCCTGGAAAAGGGCAATGGGTCGAGCCCAGGCTCGGCGTGGCGAAAGTGACCTATGCCAGCGGCTCGACCACCGTGACGATGAAAGAACCGGCCTACGGCATGGAGATGAACGCGAAGGACACGGCGATGATTATCGCCGGCCTCCCCTCCACGGTCGAAAACGCCTACGAACTGCTCGATCAACCCGGCGAGTGGTACCTCGACTCCCGGCAGGCCAGGATCTATTACCTGCCTCGCCCCGGCGAAGACATGACCCAAGCCGAGGTCATCGCGCCGGTCTCGGAAACGTTGCTCTCCGCCTCCGGCACGGGCGATGCGCCGCTGCACAACCTTCAGTTCAAAGGCATCACCTTCGCCTACGCCACCTGGTTGCGCCCCAGCAGTGAGCACGGCTTTGCGGAACTGCAGGCGGGTCATCAATTAGATAATACCACCACGCCGGCGCAGGTCGTTTTCCAACATATCCATCATCTTCGCCTGGAGCGCTGCGTCTTCACTCACCTCGGCGCCGTCGGGCTGGAACTGAGCCAGGGCGCCCAGGACAGCACCGTGATCGGATGCCGGTTCGAGGATATTTCCTCCTCCGGTATGACGCTCGGAGTTATGGACGATCCGGCGCGGAAAAGTCCTGCCCTGCGCGACGATAACGACACGATTCAGGACTGCGTTTTCACCCACACCGGCCTGGAATACCACGGCGCGCCCGCGCTGATCTGCGGCTATGTCTCGCACGCACTGATTACGCACAATGAGATCAGCCACGTCCCCTACTCGGGCATCTCGATCGGCTGGGGCTGGGGCAAGGCCTCGTATGCAGGCGACAATCGTGTGCTCAATAACAAAATCTCCGACTTTCTCGAAATGCTGGGCGACGGTGGTGCCTTTTACGCGCTAAGCGCCCAGCCCAACAGCGAGCTGGCTGGAAATCTATTCCAGCATCAGGTCAACTATCACAACGGCGCCGCGATCGACGGCGGCACCATCTATCCGGACGAGGGCAGCGCGGGTTGGGATATTCACGACAACGTCCTCGATCACGTGATTCGCTGGCTCAATATCTGGACCGGGAGCATCAAGGACATCCAAGCTCATGACAACTGGACGACGACCGGCGATATCCTGAATAACGGTACGAACATTGTTCTCGCGAACAACACGGTGGTGACCGGCGCCTGGCCCGCGCCCGCGCAGCAAATCATCGATCGCGCCGGACTCGAACCGGCCTGGCAGGATATCCGGCGTGCGGGCCAATAGGGTCTCGTTCCGCCTCCAGCCAGACCGACCACAGCAATCTCATTCATCTGTATAGCGATTGTATTTGACTTTATTCACAATATTGTTATACGTTGGTATTATGCGCCAAAGTAACAGCCAACAGATGGTACTCGATTTCATCGAACAATATCAGGGCGAGAACCAGCGCCCGCCGACGATTCGGGAAATTCAGGACCACTGCGGGTTCAAAAGTCCGCGGGCCGTTTCGTATATTTTGGAGAAGCTGGAAGAGGCGCGCATGATCATTCGCCGCGCCCACTCTCGTGGCGTGCAGTTGACCAAGCCGAGTATTTCGGCCATGGGCATACAGCTTCCTCTCTTCGCCTCGATCCCCGCCGGCAGCCCGGATGAATTCGACGGCGGCGCGGCAGAGGAAACGTTGCGCTTTATTCCCACCACGCTCGGCATTTCCAATACGAGCAAGGCCTTCGCCGTGCGGGTGCGTGGCGATAGCATGATCGATGCGGGCATTTTCTCCGGCGACATCGTCGTGCTGGAAAACAAGGAAGCCAAGACGGGCGACATCGTTGCGGCACTGATCGATGGCGAGAATACCCTCAAGCGCCTGGTCAAGGAAGGCAACCGCGTCTATCTCAAGGCCGAGAACCGGGATTACCCGAACCTCGAGCCGGTGGAGAAGCTCGATATTCAGGGCGTGGTTGTCAGCGTGTTACGCACGTTTGCTGCGGCAGCCTGACCTGGAGCGGCGGTCGCTGATCCGGGGGACCCGCACGACTCGTTGTCCAGGTGGCGAAGCGATTAGCTGAGCCACACGAGCAGCCCATTGCTTCGCGTCTTACAGCAGCTTCTTGTGCCTTGATCGAGGTTTCGATCTCGGCACCCGGATCAGTTTTCCCATCGTTCTTTGAAATCGCCAAGTAATCGTATCCGATCCGGATAAAATGTATCCCATCCGCCTGATTGCACTTCATCCGCTTATATTTTCGCACCGCTGCGGGTGCCGGTCCTGAGACGAATCCATCTCAGCTGGTCTCACCCCATAACACTTAATCTCACCTGGTCTCAGATGTCTCAGGTAGGGGCGGGGCAAGTCGGAAGGTGATCAGGCCGGAGGCGGCCCCTCCGCTTCGAGTACTGCCATCCCTTCCTTCACCATCCGCTGCGCTTCTTGGAATTCCTTCAGCGTCGCCGTCTTGCGCTGGTACCGGCGTTCAATCGCATCGATGAACGCCTCCCAGTCCTCCGCGTTGGGCTTGCGATCGTAATCCCACCGGTCCTCGCCTCGCTCCTTGAACTGGATCTTAAACGTGCCCGAAAACCAGGTCACCCTCACTTCATAGCGCGAGCCGTCGTCGCGCCGCACCGTCCAATTGATATCGCGCCGCATTGTTGGTTATTGCCCCTCTGCAGGGGGCCAGAGTTGTTCCACGCTCAACTCATCGAGCTGGTTCACCACCCAATTCGCATGCGCCAGTTTCTCCCTCGGCTCCGTCGTCGCCACGCCGACCACGCGCATTCCCGCCGCCTGCGCCGCTGCGATGCCGACCAGCGCGTCCTCAAAAACCACCGCGCCCGCCGGCTCCACGCCGATCTTCTTCGCCGCCGTAAGAAAGACCTCCGGGTCCGGTTTGCCCCGCTTCACATCCTCGGCCGTCACGATCTCTTGGAAAAATTCCTCCAGGCCCAGCACCCCCAGCGTGGTCGTAATATTCTCGCGATGCGTGGATGATCCGATGACGCACGGAATGCCCTCGTCCTTCAACCGGCGCAGCCAGATCGCCACGCCCGGCAGCGCCTGCATCCCCTGCTCGCGCACGATCTCGCGGTAAATCGCCTCCTTGCGCAGCGACAGAAGGCGGATCTCCACCGGCGCGCTCGTCCAGCCGAGCAGCTCGGGAATGATCACCTCGTTCTTCATGCCGAAGCCGCGCTTGAAGTGATTTTCCGGCAGCGGCTTTTCGCATTCCTTGGCTAGCCGTTCCCAGCTCAGCTCGTGCTGCGAGGCCGAGTTGATGATCACGCCATCCCAGTCAAAAACCGCCCCACGCTTAAAATCCATTAGGGTTGTTTATCGCCGACTTTCGGGCTTTGTCGAGTGGAGACCCAAGAATATCGCGTGAATTGTGAAACCAACGAGCGCGGTGCGGGGTCAATGACTACAACATGAAAAGACTCCTCTTCGCCTTAACGCTCAGCGCCGCGGTTGCCGTGCCGGCCTTGGCGCAACCCACTGATTCCACCGCCCCGGCGGCCACCGCTCCCTCCTCGGATACCCCTCCGCCACCTCCGCCTCCCGGCGGCGGACCCGGCGGGCATCGCGAATGGAAATTCCTGACCGAAGCGGAGAGGGCGGAAATGAAAAAAGCCCACGATGCAGCCTTGGCCGCCGATCCCAACCTCAAAGCCGAGGACGAGGAAATGAAAGCCAAGATGAAGGCCTCCCACGAAGCCGGCGGCCCGCCGAGCGCGGAGGACAAAGCCGCATTTGATGCCTTCCGCAAAAAATTGGATGAAGCCATGATCAAGGCCGACCCGGCGGTTGAGCCCATCATCGAAAAGATCAAGGCCCATCATCCGCACGGCCCCGGCGGCCCGGGCGGCGACCATGACGGCCCCCCGCCGCCCCCTCCCGCCCAATAACGTTATTTGAAATTCCAACCAGCACGCGGGGA
>CAZZWT010000155.1:0-7569 GCA_964657775.1 uncultured Candidatus Methylacidiphilales bacterium
CAATGCCATCATTTTTGATTCCGTTCCTTCCGTCGTCATTCCGTCATTCCGTCAGAACCTGCTGGCCTGACAATACGGGGTTAGTTACTCGCGTACTTCACCGAGCACCCATACGGCTGCGAGGTCGGCGTCGTCACGGGCTTGCCGGCCATCGCTTCATCCAGCGCGGCGGTCACATAATTCTTCGCCGTGGGAATATCGCTCGCATCGGCCGAGGGGGTGTTATCGATGCCACCGGCATAAATCAGGTTGCCGCTCTTATCGATCACGAACATATGCGGCGTGGTGCGCGCGCCATAGGTGTGGCCCACCTTGCCGGTCGGGTCGAGCAGGCTCTCCGTCGCGGCCACATCCTTGCTCTTCACATAGCTGGCGAGATCGGCCACCGATTGATAACCCTCATGCCCCTCCGCGCTCGAGTTGATCCTCAGCCAGACCACGCCCTTGCCGGTCTCCTCCTTCTGCAACTTTTGCATCGTGCCGGAATCGTAAAACTTGTGGACGAACGGACACTGCGGGTTGGTCCATTCCAGCACGACGAACTTGCCCTTGTAATCGGCCAGCGCGTGGGTCTTGCCATCCGCGCCGGTCAGCGAGAAATCGGGCGCGGTTTTTCCAATCGTCGCTTCCGCCGCCTGCGCGTCCGGACCGGTGAAGGCGAGGCTGACGAGTGCGCCGAGGCAGATGGTGGCAAAAAGGATCTTATGCATATGAGAATTATGACGCCGGATCGGTCCGGGCTGTTACAGGTTATTGGGGTTGTGACGAAGATGTAATTCTACTGCGGGAGAGGAGGACTGCAAGTTTCGCACGGAGAACACGGAGCTACGGAGGCGATGCAGAGTCTGCAAGGTTTGACGGAATGACGGAATTTTCGGAATTAACGGAATTGGCTGAAGAGGACTTTTAATAGGATTTTAGGATTAAGAAGATTGGGTTGGCGGCCCTCCCTCCTAACCAATCCTCCTCATCCTAAAATCCTCTGTCTTTTCCCGAATTCCGTGAATTCCGTCATTCCGTCAAAACTCACCGGCACCCGCTCCGTCGTACCCTTCACCCCTCCGTGGCTCCGTGCCCTCCGTGCGAGACCTGCCTTTCCCGCAGGGGAAAGTTTCGCACAGAGGGCCGAAGAGGACTGCAGAGGCAGCAAGAAACCGTTAGGAAACCCCAATCCCCCACCTTCCCCTGTCTTCCCTCTTCCGCCCTCTGCCTTTCCTCTGCAGTCCTCCGTGCGAAATGCCTTTTCCTGCAGGCGAAAGTTTCGCACACAGGGCCGAAGAGGACTGCAGAGGCAGCAAGAAACCGTTAGGAAAACGCCAATCCCCCCACCTTCCCCTGTCTTCCCTCTTCCGCCCTCTGCAGTCCTCTGTGCGAAACCTGCCTCTTCAGAGTTTGTTCAGCGCATCGAGGACGAGGGAAGGTGTCAACACCTCTGGCAAAACTTGCGGTGTGGTCGGATTCTTCGGCGAGTAGACGAGATACAGCGGCACGCCATCGCGGTTGAACTTCTGCAACGTCTTCGAAATTTCGGGATCACTGTGCGTCCAATCCGCCTTGAACAGCGCCACGTTTTTATCAGTGAAGGCCTTCTTCACGGCATCCGTGCCGAGCGCCACCCGCTCATTCACCTTGCAACTGAGACACCACGCCGCGGTAAAATCGACGAAGACGGGCTGGCCTTTGGCGAGCGCGGCATCGACGGCGGATTGGGACCAAGGCTGCCAGCCGCCTTCTGCGACAGCGGTGAGGGACGCGCTCTTTTCTTTTATGGAATAGGCGGCCATCAGATCCGACATCGCTATCCAGCCGAAGACCGCATAAAGACCAATCAACGCCCACACGGCCAACCCGCCTCGGGCGCGGCCATATATCCAGGCGATAACCGAAGTCGCTAGGAGAAAACCGAGCAACGGCGGAATAATCGTCGGATCGAATAAGGCACCAAAAACATAAACGAGAAAGATGACCGTGGCCATCAGCAGGAAGCCCATGAACTGCTTGAACGCCTCCATCCACGCGCCCGGCTTCGGCACGAAACGCAGCGCGCCGGGAAAAATGGTCAGCAACAAATAAGGCATTGCCATGCCGACCGCCAGGAACGTGAAAATCAGCAGCGAAATATAAGCCGGCTGCTGCGCCGCAAACCCGAGCGCCGAGCCCATGAACGGCGCCGTGCACGGCGTCGCCGCCAGCGTGGCCAGCGCGCCATTGCCGAAAGAGGAAGCGGTGCCGTGCAGCTTCCCCGCCGTCTTCGCATCGAGCCCCACGAGCGACGCGCCCAGCTCAAACACGCCAAAAAGATTCAGCGCCAGCAGAAAGAAAAGCAGGATGAGAAACAGCACAAACCCCGGCGATTGCATCTGGAATCCCCACCCGAGATGATTCCCCGCCGTGCGCAAAATCAGGAGCAACCCCGCCAACGCCCAAAACGAAAGCACCACGCCCGCCGTGAACGCCACGCCCTGGATCCACGCCGACTTCGCGTTGTCGCCCGCATGCTTCATGAGGGAAAAAACCTTCAGCGAAAGCACCGGCAACACGCACGGCATCAAATTGAGGATGAGCCCACCGATGAACGCCGCGCCGAGGACGGCGATAAGGGTCGTATCCGGTGCAGCGGCGGCGGGGCCGCTTTCCTTTAACTGTAGCGGCGGTCTATGACCGTCGCTGGAATCATTCGTAGGTGCGGAAACTTGCGGGTCACCTCCTGTCGTCCCACTGCTGTGGGCCGATCCGGACAACGAGTGGTCCGGACCACCAGAAGGGGGCGCCGAACCGCCGCCAAGGACAGCGGCGCCTCCCTGTTGTCTTTTATCCGTAACGTAGACCGCTTTCGCACCGCCCAACAAACCCTCATCGGAAACGAGAACGAAAGCGTTATCGGAAGGAGCGTCGCTGTTCTGTTGACGAGCCAGCTGAACGGAGAATTCAGTCGGTGTTTCAATCGTAATATGCGGTGCTACGGTTGTGCTATAGACATTAGGCTGCAACGGAAAGAATTGAAGGCTTTTCAAAGCCGTGGCCGGAATCGGCACAGCGCTTTTGAAGGCCAAGAGGAAAGTATCTTCGTGGTCGATATTGATCTCATATCTTTCATTAATAACGATACCACCCGTAACCGGCAATCGCGTCTTCGCCTGCGCAAACAGCTCGGTATTCTCCTGCGGTAACCTCAAATTCATCAACCCCGAATCCATCGGCACCGTCAGCTCCGCCTTGCCCGGAATGCACTCCTCCTGGCACACCAGCCACGACGCCTTCGCCTTGATCTCGAAATGCTGCGGCAAATTATCCTTCGGCGGCGTGATCGTGGTCAGCAGATAAACATCCCCGCCGTACCCGTAAGTCACGAGCGGTCCCATATTATGCTTCTCCGGCGTAGGCCATTGGATCGGCCCGGCGGTGAAGCCCGGCGGCAGCGTCCACACGATGCGCGTGGCGAGACCCGCATCGCCCGGATTAATCCAGTACGTGTGCCAGCCCGCATCCGCATGCAAATGCAGCGCGACATCAAACGGCTGCCCCGCCTGCGCGGCCGTCGTCTCGGGAATCAACTCCGCCGTCACGTGCGGCTGCGAGACCGAAGCGCTCGCCCCCAGCGCTGGCGCGTTGATGGGATCCGACGCGCGGACGAGTCCGACGGCGATGAGCGTGAGAAAAAGAATCCGAAGCATGGTGGAAGTATAGAGTACGACGCGCGGGCCCCCCAAGATGTTCCCGTTAAAGTTTTGCAATCGCGTCGCCGTTTTCATGGGAACAGCCTCGCACATTTTCCGCCACCCCGGTAGCGCACCGTTTGCTGCGTTTCTAAAATTCGCTAAAAAGATTGGAAATTTAGCGAATAAAGAAAGCCGGGTTTCACCCAAAGGCGCAAACGGGGGAATCGGGTAGCCCGGACAACTCGTTGTCCGGGTGTCGAGATCGAAACCTCGATCGAGGCACAAGAGGTAGCCGTTGACGTGGCAACCACCGGCTACCTCGTGTCGCTCCGCCGAGCCTACGAGTTGTCCGGGGCTGCCCGAATGGGAAGGCCTTGCGCTTCGCTCGTTGGCACGCCTAGGATAACCGCGTGGAGATCATCGACAGCCTTTGCGTCCTCAGTCATGCGCACGGGGCGTCGGACCTCTTCCTGCAGGAGGGCCTCGTGCCGCAACTGCGGATCAACGGCGAGCTGATGAGCATTTCCGCCGCGCCGTTGCCGCCGGAGGAACTCGTCTCGCTCTGGCAACAGTGCGGCGCCGCGGACGACGCGCTCGACTTCGACGGCTCCTACATCGCCTCGAACGGCAACCGGTTTCGCGTGAACCTGTTTCGCACCCTCTTCAGGCGCGGGGCGGTCTTCCGCCCGATCAAGACGCAGATTCCCGCTCTGGAAACGCTCGGCGTCCCGGCCGATTTGATGGCCTCGTGGGTGACGCGTCCGTTCGGCCTGGTGCTGGTGACGGGCCCGACCGGCGCGGGCAAATCGACCACGCTGGCGGCGTCACTCGAGTGGCTGAACCAGAATTACCATCGGCACATCGTCACGATTGAGGACCCGATCGAGTACCTCTTCACACCGGTCAAATGCCTCTTCACCCAGCGCGAAGTGATGTCCGACACGACCACCTTCGCCGAGGGCCTGCGCCGTTCGCTGCGGCAAAGTCCCGACGTCATTCTCCTGGGCGAAATCCGGGATCGGGCCTCGGCCATCACCGCGCTGCAGGCGGCGGAGACAGGCCACCTCGTGCTGGCCACGCTGCACAGCTCCAACGTGCTCGACTCCCTCGAGCGGCTCTCGCGTCTCTTCGAGGCGAACGAGCGCGAGGGCGTGCTCGCCCTCCTGGCGCAACAGCTCATCGCTATCCTGTGCCAGAAGCTGGTGCCGGCGCTGCCGGATGGCCGCGCCCTGGTCGTCGAGCATTTCGAAAACCAAGCCGTGACGAGGAAATGGATCGGCGAGGGCAAATTCCGCGACCTGGCCGATTTCCTCGGCAAGGGCACGGTGCCGGGCAACATCTCGTTCCTGGAATCGCTGATGCAGATGATCCAGGCGGAGCGGATCACCGAGGCAACCGGAATGCAGGCCGCGGCCAATCCGCGCGAGCTAAGCCGGCGCCTGCGTGGCATTGACTCCAGCAGCATCCAAGGATGATTATGGCTACCGATTACCAGCAAAACGAACCGGACATCGTCGAGTATCTGGCCTTGGCCGTGGAGCGCGGCGGATCGGACCTGCACATCTGCGCGGGCTCGCAGCCGATGGTGCGCCTGCATGGCGACTTGCTGCCGTTGTCGGACACCATCCTCGATGCCGCCACCTGCCGCGAGTTGATCTACAGCATTTTCACCGAGAACCAGCGCGCCCGTTTCGAGGAGGCGTGGGAGCTCGACTTTGCGCTGATGGTGAAGGGGCTTGGCCGCTTTCGCTCGAACGCCCACTACAGCCGCGGCGCGGTCGAGGCGACGTTTCGCCACATCCAGGACACGATTCCCTCGCTGGCCAGCCTGGGTCTGCCGCCGGTGGTGGAGCAACTTTGCAAGCTGGAGCAGGGGCTGATTTTGGTGACGGGCATCACCGGCTCGGGCAAGACGACGACGCTGGCGGCGATGGTGGACGAGATGAACTCGAGCAAGTCGGGCGTCATCATTTCGGTGGAGGATCCGATCGAATATGTTTTTACGAACAAGCTCTGCCGGGTAAAGCAGCGCGAGATCGGCACGGACACGAAGTCGTTCGCCGAGGCGCTGCGGCATGTGCTGCGGCAGGACCCGGACGTGATTTTGATCAGCGAAATGCGCGACTTGGAGACGATCTCCGCGGCGATCACGGCGGCGGAGACGGGCCACCTGGTGCTGGCGACGCTGCACACCATCGATGCGCCCAAGGCGATCGACCGCATCGTCGATGCGTTCCCGGCCGATCAGCAGGGGCAGATCATTTCGCAGCTGGCCAACGCGCTGCAGGCGATCATCGCCCAGCGGTTGTTGCCCAAGGCGGACCGCACCGGTCGCGTGGCCTGCTGCGAGGTAATGGTGATGAACGACGGCATTCGCGCGCTGCTGCGCGACCGGCGATTCCAGCAGGTGCTGAGCATGATCGAGATCGGCGCGAAGGACGGGATGATCACGTTTGACGAGAGCGTGTCGAACCTTCTAGCCGCGGGCGTGATCACCAAGGATGAAGCGGTGCTGAACGCGCGTGACCCGGCGCGGGTTCTACGCTCGGCGCCGCCGGAACCGCCGCACAAGAAAAGAGGGCTTTTCAGTTGATCGAAAAGCCCTTCGAAAACCGGGCGAAGCGGTCGATGGAAACTAAAAGCTAAACCTGCGCGGCAGCGCGGCGACGCTTCTGGTAGAAGAACAATCCCACCACGCTGGCGGCGAGCAACGCGTAGGTGCTCGGCTCAGGGACGACCACCATACTGTTGAGAATCGCTGCGCCCGTGGCTGGGCCGAGGCCGTGACCCGCGAAGTTGTACAGGGGCGTGAGAGCCGCCGTGCTGGTATCGACCACGTAGACCTGCGTACCGGCGATGGCGAGGATGGTGCCGTTGGACTCGGTGGCCATGCCATTGATGCTCTTGTTACCGGTATTGCCAATCCAAGTCGCGGTCAGCGAGTTGCCCACGATGGAGACTTTTTCCAAGCCGCCGTTGACCAGGATGTCGTAGAGTTCGCCGTCGAGCCCGAACGTCACGTCGCCGTTGGTGGCGTTCTCCAACGAACCGGTCAGCGTCTTAATCGAGAACGGAGCGACGTCGATCGCATAGAGCTTGGCCGCACCACCCGAGGCGGCGATGAGACCGCCAGACGGATCCTCAGTCAAGCCAACCATCGCATTATTACCCGCTTTGCCGAAAGCGCCGATGGGCGTTGCCGCGCCGTTGACCGTGCTGATCGAGTAGAGTTCGTTGACGGTGTCGCCGTAGAGATTACCGTTCGCGGTGAACCCGATGTCATGCAGGCCGACGCCGGATTTGCCGAGCACGGTAACATGGTCGGTGGTGAGATCAACAATGCCGAGCTTGCCGCTCGAATCGGTGATATAAAGATTTTCGTCGGCCGAAGCAGAAAGAGTTCCGAAGGCCAGCAAGATAAGGGCAAGGCCGCTATTTAGTATTTTAGTCATTTTACCGCTCCTTAGGATTTTGTTCCGGTTGGCATCATGGCTCTTTTCGAGCGAGGGTCAAGGCAAATAGTGGTGTTAACGCCTAATTATAGCAAGCCCGATTCAGGCATTGGCATTAGGTTACAACCCTGAAGCAGCTTGCGCGCCCACCTTTCGATCAAGGCACAAAAAAGCCGCCTCGTTCCGAGTTGGACACAACGGTCACAACTCAGCCCAAAGCGGCAAATTTTGGAACCGGCTACTTCTTTAGTAGCGGTTGCGTCCGCCACCACCGCCGGAACGTCCACCACCAGCAGATTCGCGGCGAGGGCCACGGGCTTCCATCGGCTTGGCTTCGTTGACGGTCAGGTCACGACCGTCGACATTCTGGCCATGCAGTCCGTCGATGGCCTTTTGGCCTTCATCGGCGCTGCTCATGGTGACGAAGCCGAAGCCGCGGGGGCGGTTGGTTTCGCGAT
>CAZZWT010000156.1:0-7559 GCA_964657775.1 uncultured Candidatus Methylacidiphilales bacterium
TCTGCTGTTTCTTCAGTTCTTCAATATCCGCGGCGTAAACCGGGTTGTTCGGTTGAAGGATGACCGCCTGCTGCAGCAAGGTGGCTGCGGCAGCATATTTATTGTCATGTGCCAGTTCCTGAGCCTGTCCAGCCTTGGCGGCCGCGAGGCCCGCTTCAGCGCGATTGTAAGATGTTGCGGATGCGCCACCGGGAGTCAGCGAGTCGACTGCGAATTGAAAGCGGTCGGCGGCTTTGTCGTATTCACCGCTGGCCAAGAAGCGTTGACCATCGGAAATGGCTTGATTGGCACTTACCGCGAGCGCCTGACGGTTAGCGACTTCCGCATGGGCCGAGATCGGCTTGGGCGGGGTCGCGGGAGCCGCGGCATCTTGAGCGCGGAGCGAGAGTTGAGACAGTGGCAACAGCGAGGCAGCCAGCAGGGCACATGCTTGGTAAGGTTTCATTCGTAAGGCCTCCGATTTAAAGGTTTTTATGTAAAAAAGGGTTAAGAGTCAAGTGCCGAAAGCGAGTTAGAATGATTTATATCAAGAAGGCTATCAAGGAGCCTTCGGGGCGGCGGGCACTTCGTCCCACTCGTTAACGCCAGGAGGCGGATCGGCGAGCAATTTGGGGATGGAATACTCTTGTTTGGTTTTGGTGTCCTTGATCGTCGCGCCGGTATCGTCGGCCTTCAACACGAGGAACGTGCGATCCGGGAGGTAAGGAACGCTGAAAACTTTGCCCCGTGAAATCTTGATAACCTTATCCACTTCTGTCGGCATCAGCATAACGAACACGGCGGTGTACTCGGGCGAATCGATACTTTCCCGGAAAGGGACGATGACTTTCAAGTTGATGTCGGGCTTGTCGAGCTCGAGAGTGGATTCGTCCTTGATGTAATGGCTCTTGGTCGCCGGATCGACTTCATCTTTTTGGATTTCCTGAAACGCACCGATCTTGTAGCCCTCAAAACCAAGATCCTGGCCGCTCTTCAACATGGCCGGTTGCTTGTCGCTCCCGACATCGTCGAGATGGAGCTGAAAAAGATACTCGCCGTTAACCTGGTTGTAACCCTTGAACTGGATGTGGAAGGGCCGGGTCTCGTACTTCTGCAGACGCAGGCGCGCGAGGTAATCGGGGTGGCTCTTGGGGTCGCCCGGGTCAGTCGAGGTGGTTCCGTCGCAATCGGCGGCTTTCTTGTGCTCGCCCACGGCTTCGTTTTTGTACTCGGTGATGTTGGAGAATCCGTCGCCGTCCGGGTCTTCGCGATCCACGCCGTCTTTCTGGAAGTCGAGACCGTGCGCGGAATACCAACTGAGCAGGACGCCGCTGGGAGACCTCGTCTTGTCGTCCATCTTCCGGATATAATCGTTGTTCGGATAAGCCGACGGATAAAAGAGATATTGCTCCGACTGGAAGAGGCGCGAGCCATTGCCCGGCGCTTTCCACATAACGGGCGTATTCCAGATGGCCATGCTAGCCACGATATCGTCGCCCTTCATCGGTTTGGCGGGATCGCCGGAGGGCACGATGGTGGTCACGCCGGTGATGGCCTCCACCGTCGGATAAAAATAAGCGAACAAGCCGGCGCCCAAGGCGAGCAGCACGAGGGCCACGGCCAGAATAATCGGTTCAGGGGATTGCGGTTTCATCAGGGGCCCCCTTTCTTTCCGCCCGTGCCCTTTGCCGGGGTGGCGGAGTTATCGGCCATGGCGGCGGGATCGGCCGTCCACTCGATCATATCGACGCGCATCTTGATGGTGAGCGTGGAGTTACCGAAGAGGTATTGCGGCCCCCGGGTCGAGGTAGTGGCGGCGACTTCACCGGGTGAGGTATCGACCACCGACGAAGGAGGCGTCCCGGCCATTTGATCAAGCGAGTTGATGGCGGGTGAGTTGGGTGCTGAATTTTTCACGGAAAGCGAGCGGACGATGAATACATACGGCGATTGAATGAGGCTGCTGAGGACGTTGCGCAAGTTCTCCACGTTGGTCTCGAACTCGACCTCGAAAGGATACGCGACATAGACGTTGCCAGGCGCGGTGAAGGCGTAGCCCGGCAGGTGGTCTCCCCCTCCTCCTTCCGAGGACACGCCAGCCGCCGCACCGGAATGGGTATCCTCCTCATAGGTGCGGCGGATGGCGGTGATGGACTTGACCTGCGCGTTGATCAGCACGTCGGCCAGTTGCTCCACGCCGAGCATCTGTTTGCTCAAGACCAGCGTTTGCCCGTCGTTGGGACTGGCGTTCAGATAGCGATTGAAACTGAAGTAGTAGTTGGCCGGCACGGTGACGTTTTTGCCCTTGGCCGCAGCGTTGAGGCGATGGACCAGATCATCGAGGTCGTGCTTCCACGCCACGGGATCTTCCTGGCGAAGGAGGCTGAGCTTGTTATCCTTGGACTTGAACTGCGCCTGGATGACGGGGACGAGCTGGGTCTTGATCGCGTCGATGTTGGTTTGCAGGGTCTTCACGTTCCGCTCGCTGACGACCAGCTTCGTTGAGGGGCTGGTGGAGACAGCGGCGACCTTGTCGAAGTCGGCCTTGGCGACGGTGACATCGGCCTGCGCATCGGACAAGGCACCGGAGAAATACCACCACGCGCCGCCGCCGATCACCGTGATCACCGCGAAGGCAATGATGACGCCGAGGTCAAATCCTGAAATTTTGAGCTTCTTCATCATTTGGCCCCCGCCGGTCTTTGGCTAATCGGCACCTTGAGCTTGAGATGCATGGAGAATTTTTGAGCGAACACGTTGGGATCGGTCTCCGGGGTGGTGAAGGAGATCAGCGTCCCGGTGATGTTGTTTTTATCGATGTCGAATTGGGGCAAGTCGGCCAGCGCCACCACGAATTCGCGCAGGCGGTTGGAATCGACCATCTCCGTCTTGGCGTTGGCGTGATAGAGCCCGCCGATGATGAGCATGTTGATGTCCGAGACGGCATCGCCCGCCTTCGGGGCGCCACCGGCGGGGGCGTTGCCGGTGGGGTTGGATGCGGGCACCATTTCAGTGATCCAAACGCCGGTGGGAATTTTATCGTTAAGCGCACCCAAGACCTGCGCCCAGGCATCGCGCTGGTTGCCCAGGTCGACCGCCGACTTGAGCGTCTGCTGCAGCGAATCCTGCTGCTTGCCGAGCGCCGTGATCTTGGGCGCAAGCGCGCTCAGGTTTTGCGTGTTGCCGCGCAGGGTGACGGCCATGGCCGAGGCAACCTGGATTTGCTGGAAGTACCAGAGACTAACGCAAACCATGAGGATCGTCCACGCCGCGAGCGCGCCAAAGTAGTAGGGCTGCTTGCGCTTCTTGTCCGCCCGCGCGGCGAGGCTGGGCGGATCGAGCGAGACCTCCGCCGGGCAACTGCCGGTGGCGCGCAGGGCGAGGCCGACGAGTTCCGCCGTGTAGCAACTATTGGCTTGAAGATCGGCCTTGTTGAGCGCCGGGCCCAGGTTGACGTTGCGCAGCGGATTGAAGTAGGTGATGGGCAGGTTGAGCTTATCCGCGATAAACAGATCGAGGTAAGGCAACTGCGAGGTGCCGCCGGTGAGGAACACGCGCTTGGGCGGAGCGCCGCCGAGCGTGGTGCGGTAGAAGGCGATGGAGCGGTTGATGTCGACGTGCAGGCGGGTGAGCGTCGAGCGAATGAGCTTGGAGATACGCGCGGCGTCGGCGTCATCCGGGTCGGCATAAACGCCGCCGAGCGAGACGAAGCCTTTGCCCTTTTTGAGCGTCTCCGCCGAGACGAAGGGCTCCTGCATTTCGTTGCAGATGCTTTGCGAAATCTGGTTGCCGGCGATGGGGACGTTGCGGATCCAGAAGCTGTTTTTCTCGACGAAGACGAGGTTGGTCGAGCGGGCGCCCATGTCGATGATCATGGTGCATTCGCTGGTTTGGAGCTCGCTGTAGCGGAAGGCATTGAGCAGCGCGAACGGCGCGACATCAACCTGCTTGATCTTGACGCCCGCTTTCTCCACCGCTTCCACTTCCGCCTCGATGACTTCCTTCTTGATCGCGACAATGACCGCCTCGGCCTCGTTGCTGCCGGCGGCGCGCGTCGGCATCATCTGGTAATCCCAGGTCACTTCATCGATCGGGAACGGCACATTCTGCTGCGCCTCGAACTTGACGACCTGCTCGACCTGCGCGGCATCGACGGGCGGCAGCTTGACGAAGCGCATAAAGACGCTCTGGCCCGAGATGGAAAGATAGACCTCGCGGCCCTTGATCTTATGGTCCTTGAAAAGCTTGGCCAGCGTGGGCGTGATGAACTTGCCGCGTTCCTCTTCCTTATTGGGATCGAGGCCGAGTTCGGCCACGCCGAAGTGGAGAAGAGTCAACGCGCCGCCGCGTCCGACTCCAAATTCGGCAAACTTGAGCGTGCTGGTGCCGAGATCGACGGTGAGTATTTTATGGGCGGCGGCCATGAAGCAAAATTTCCAAATTAAATGTCGTAAATACGCCGGGGAATGAGTTGCAGAACGACGAGACTATTGCGCCGCGGCCGGGAGCTTGATCGCCGGGTAGCGATCGGGATCTGAGATGATGAACGGCGTCTGGTCCTGGCGGTAGACCAAGTTCGGGATCATGGTGAACTGTTTGTACCAGCCCAGCTCATCCTTTTCCTTGTGCTTGTTGATCGCATCCATCACTGCTCCTCCGACTTGAAGTTCCGCGTGAACGTTATATTTCCTGTCGTAATTGTCGGTACCGCCCTCGCCGCTGTAACGCGAAAGCGTGGAAGGATGCACATAAAAAACGCCGTAGACATCCTTGGCCGAGGCGATGTTAATGTAAGTGACCGAACCGGTGAAAGCGACCGAGACACCCTTGCCGGCGCCATTCTTGGCATTGGGGTCGAAGCCCTCAATCCAGACTTTGACGTCGACGGAATCGAGAAAAGGATCCTTCAGCATCGCGGTGGTGCCGAAGTGCACCTCGACCTTGAGCCACTGACCGGCGGTCGAGGCCGAGCCTGACGTGCCGGCGAGATTTGGCGCGGGCACAAATGAGGTCGTGATTGCATCCTGGTTGGCGAAGGCGACCGGCGAATTGGCCGCTTGCCCGAATGCGATTGAAACCGTGCTCCAACTTATTAGAACGACGGCGAGACAGCTCCGCCTAAGTACCGTTGCGCGAAATGACATACTTGTGTTTAGTTTCAATCACCGCTTGAGGTCAAACATTTTACGCAGAATATCGTCAAATCTTGTCGATGATTTCGCTGGACGTGGTCTTCGGCGTCATCCGGCGACGATCTCCAACACAGCGAGTTCCAGCGCGCGGCGCTTGTCACTTTCGCCGGTCAACATCTCTCTTTGCGCCTGATAAACCACGGCGAGCGCGTGAAACCAAAACTTGGCCGGGCGACTTTGACTGCGCTGTGCGGCTTGGCCCAAAGCGTAGGTGCTGATCGGCTCGCCGCTCTTCTTGCGCGGGAGATAGGCCTGCCCCTCGGGCGAGACTTCCGCCGAGGTGAATCTGCCGCCTTTGATGCGGAGCATTTTGTTTTCGCGCAACACAGCGGCGAGTGCGGCCTGCCGTACCTGCCCCGCCAGCAGGATGAGGATGCCGACCTCGTTTTCGTCCTGGGCCAACAAGGCGGAAAGTTGCGCCAGCGCGAGCTTGGCCTCGCCGCTCAGGACAGCCGCGCAGAAATCCCAGATAAGCACTTCGCGGCTGCCGCTAATGATGCGATTGACGTCCTTCTCCGTGACTTCGGCTTTCGAGTCGCCGACGAAGAGGCTGATCTTTTCGATTTCCTGCGACCAGGCGCCGGTATCGATACCGGTGGCTTGGAAAAAACGCTCCGCCGCGCCGGGACCGGGTTTGATGCCGGCGGCTTTCATGCGCTGCTCGATTTGGAAGATGATGTCGTCTTCGCTGGAATTGCGCAGATCGGGCAGTTCAAAGTATTTCGTCTGGGCGATTTTGAGCAACGCCTTGCTGAACGCGCGGCCCTTGTGAATACCGAGCGCGCTGATGATAAGCGTGACCGAGGTGCCGTCGACTTTGGCCAAGTCATCCTGAACTCCCTCAAGCGCCTCCTTCACCGAGGCGTGCCGGCCCACGCCGGTTTCATCGAAGAAGTTGACCGATTTCCACCAGACTAATTTACCGCCGCCGAAGAACGGAAGCGTGAGGATGGCTTCACGCACCTTGGCAATCGACTGCACCGCTTCGTCCGTGGTGGTGGTGCGGCCGTCGATGATCTCGAGATTCATCGCGTCCTCCGGAGCGAGCTTTTGCGCGAGATCGGCCGCGGCCTTCTTGAGGGCGTCCTCGTCGGAGCCGCACAGGAAATGGATGGGCGTGCCCTTGATGTTGCTTGCTGCGGTGGCCATGCGTCGTAAGATTGGGGGACTATGGAACATCTCTGGGCCCCATGGCGCAATCTTTACGTGAAGGATAGTCAACGCCACGAGGGAGATATTTTCAACAAGATCGCGCAGGGCAACGACGACGAGACCCATTACGTGCTCGCACGCGGCAAGAGCTGCTTCGCGATCCTGAATCTCTACCCGTACAACAGCGGCCACTTGATGATCATCCCCTACCGCAAGACCGGCGAGCTGGAGGACCTGAGCGACGACGAGACGCTGGAGATGCTGACGATGCTCAAACGGATGAAGGCCGCGATCACTGCCGCGTTTCAGCCGCAGGGTTTCAACGTGGGTATCAACCTCGGCTCCGCCGCTGGCGCCGGCATCGAGCAGCATCTGCACATCCATTTGGTGCCGCGCTGGCGCAACGACTCGAACTTCATGACGACCACGGCGGAGACCCGCGTGCATCCGGCGGAACTCAGTGCGGTGTATGCGGCGATTAAGAAGCAGCTTTGCTGATCAGCGGACCACTGAATTTTGATAATGATTGTAATGATTTATGATGATGGTTTGAGGATTCCGCCAATCGTTCCTCCAATCTTTAAAATCATTATAATCATTATCTAACTGCCTCCCTGCTCCATTAAAAACTTTCTGATTATTCGATGCGCATCGCCCTCCTTCAACTCAACGCCACGATTGGCGCCTATGACAAAAATCGAGCGCGATTGGAGCAGGCCTATCGCGAGGCCGAGGAGCGAGGCGCGGAGCTTGTTCTGGCGCCTGAGCTGTTTTTGTGCGGCTACCCTCCCCGCGATCTTTTGCTGCGCGATGATTTTATTTCGCGTGGGTTGGAGTGCCTGGATGCGCTGACGAAGATTGTCGGCGAGGTTCCGCTCATCACCGGTTATGTGGATCGCAATCCCTCGCGACCCGGTCGCGCCTTATATAATGCCGCGGCGGTGATCCAGAACGGCAAGGTCATCCATCGTGTGATCAAATCGCTGCTACCGACGTATGATGTCTTCGACGAGGACCGCTATTTCGAGCCAGCGGATAAAATCGCTCCCATTGAAATCAACGGCACCAAGATCGCGCTCACGATTTGCGAGGACATCTGGAACGACGCCGACTTCTGGCCCGAGCGCCGTTACCGCTGCGACCCGGTCCGCGATCTCGTCGAGGCCGGCGCACAACTGATCGTCAACATCTCCGCCTCGCCGTGGCAGCGCGGCAAGGAAGCCACGCGCCTCGCCA
>CAZZWT010000157.1:0-7544 GCA_964657775.1 uncultured Candidatus Methylacidiphilales bacterium
GATGCCTGTCAGCGGGCCGCCCGTGATTTCCAGCGGCGCGGTGTGGGTCTTGCCCTGGCCCTTGATCTTCGCGCCCATGGTGGTGAGCGGGTCGACGATGCGCTTCATTGGGCGACCGGAAAGCGAGGCGTCGCCGATCAGGCGGCTGGTGAACGATTGCCCCGCGAGCACGCCGGCCATCAGGCGCATGGCCGTGCCGGAGTTGCCGCAGTCGAGCGGCTCAAGCGGCGGCTTCAGCTTGCCCTCGGTGCCGGTGACGATCAGCCGTGTCTTGGAATCGACCTCGACGGTGCAGCCCATGGCCTGCAGCATGCGCATGGTGCAGACGCAATCCTCGCCGGGCAGGAAGCCGTTGATGACGGTGGTGCCATCGGCCAGCGCGGAAAATAGCACGGCGCGATGCGAAAGTGATTTGTCACCGGGGACGGTGATTTCGCCGCCCAAGGTGCGGGCTTGGCGGACGGAGAGAGTGGAGGCAGGGGCGCGGCTCATTTGCGTTTGGATCGTTTGGCGGATAATTCGGAACGCGCATCGTGGGCAGCTTTGAGCGACGCTAGCAACACCGATTTTGCGAGGACATCGGCCTCCGTTGGCCCCAGGTCGGGCACGGCCTTGGCGATGAGCGGCGTTTTCAGGGCCAGTCGAAGTTCCTGCAGATCGGCGATGAACGAATCGATCTGCGTTCCCACGGCGTCGCGATTGGCGAGCAGGATTTCGGCCCATAACTCGGGCGAGCCGGAGGCAACGCGCGTGGTATCGCGGAAGCCGCCGGCGGAGAGGTCGAGATCGCCGTGCGCCACGGCGTGGTTGACCAGCGCGGAGGCCATGAGGTGCGGGATGTGGCTGATGGCGGCGACGATCTGGTCGTGCTTTTCCGGCGAGAGGATGGCGAGCTTGGCGCCGAGGGCGATCCAGAATTGGCTGGCCTTACGCTCGGCATCGGGCGAGGTGTGCTTCGTCGGCGTGAGGATGACGTTGGCGCCGTCGAAAAGATCGGCGCGCGCCGCGGCGAACCCGGCCCGCTCGCTGCCGGCCATGGGATGGCTGCCGATCCAAAGCGCGCGGCCCTCCAGCAAGGGCTCGATGTCGCGCACCACGCTGCCCTTGACGCTGCCGACATCGGTGACCAGCGCGCCGGGCTTGAGCCCATCGCGGAACTCGGCGACGAGTCCCGCCATGGCTTCGATCGGCACGCAGAGGATGACGACATCGGCCTCGCTCACCGCTTCGCTGGGATTGGTGAGGAGCTCGGCATCGACGCCCGCGAGCCGGATTTCATCCAGCGCGCGCGGCGAGCGGGCATAGATAAAGAGCCGCTTGGCCAGCGTGCGATCGGCCAAAGCCAGCGCGAGCGATCCGCCGATCAGGCCAGGTCCGAGAATGGCGACGGTGCCGAAGTTCATGGTGTGGAGATGAGGAGCGGTTTCATCGGGAGAATCACTCTAGGGCCGAAAGGGCGGGGAGGAAAATCATTTCCTGTGCTGTGCCGACGACTAGGTCGAGATAAGCCGATCGTATTCGCTGTGGTGACCGATCCAAAACCAACCAAAATCGGTTCCATCAAACACCGCGACAGCGCGATAGTGCAGGACAATACGGACTGACCAATTCAGAATGGATTCTGGAAGCTCGTTGAAATAGTCCCAAAATTCTCTGCCCGCGATGGGCTTCACAACTCGGTATAACGGCCTTCGCGCATGTCGCGTAAGGCTTTATCCCCTAAAGCATCCAGACGTCCCGCTTTTACGTCCTCTTCAAACTGCTTGTCCCAAGCCTCGGCGTCGAAATCCTTGAACCGCTCCCGAAATTTGGACAAATCCTCCCGGGAGAGCTTGCTGATGGCAGATTCAATTTCGAGAATAGTGCCCATGTTGGATCAGGGATTAATTAATGGCTGCGCGAATTATGATAATGACGAGCAACCAATTTTCGATGCCAATCAGGCGGGCGGTTCCGAATGAGCCGTTGAGGGCTCGGGGAGATGCTCCGGGCTCGGCGCGGCGTCAGGTTGCGGCGGGCGCTCGGGGACGGGCTCTGGCACGGGATCCGGGGTTGAGATGGGATTGGCCGGTTCAGATGCAGCTACCTCGGATTGTGGCGCCACGTTTTTCGTTTCTGCGGACAATGCTTTGAATTCCACCACACCATCCAGCGCACCCGGCAGCTCCGCGAAGAACTTCGCGTTCTGTTCCGGCGTGCCGATGCTGACGCGGATGTAGGCGGGCAGGTGGTAGCTCACCATCGAGCGCACGATGATGCCCTTCTTCATCAGCCGCTTGAAGACCTCGCCTCCGTCGCCGACGTTCACCAGGACGAAGTTGGCCGCGCTGGGCACATACTTCAGCCCCATCTGCGCGAAGTTCGACTCCATCAACTTGCGGCCTTCATCGGTGATCGCCTTGGTTTTCGCCTGATGCTCCGTATCGGCGAGCCCGGCGATGGCGCCCACTTGCGCAATGGAGTTGGCGTTGAATGGCTGCCGCGCGCGCTGCAGGAGATCGGCGATGCCCGCCGGCGCGAGGCCGTAGCCGATGCGAAGGCCAGCCAGCCCTTGGATCTTCGAGAACGTGCGCATCAACACGACGCGCGCGCCTTGCTTCACGTAACCGACCGTGTCCGGCGGGTTATCGAGGAACTCGTAGTAGGCCTCGTCCAGCACGGCGATGCAATGCGCGGGCAGCTTCGCGATGAAATCGGCCAGCGCTTCGTTGGTCACGCGCGTGCCGGTGGGGTTGTTCGGCGAAGCGAGAAAGATGAGGCGCGTCTGCGGCGTGACGGCGCGGAGCATCGCGGGCAGGTCGGGCGTGAACTCGACGTCATCGACCGTGATCGCCCGCACCCCGAAGAGTTGCGCCATCAGCGTGTAGACCGCGAAGGCGTGCCGCGAGTTGACGATCTCGTGGATGCCGGGCCGCGTGAACGTGTGGAAGAGGAGTTCGATGATTTCGTTGGAGCCGTTACCGAGCACGACGTTCTCGCGCCCGAGGCCGAATTTCTCCGCGATGGCATTGCGCAGGTGGAAGCCGCCGCCGTCAGGGTAGAAATGGACGCGCTCGATTTCCTGGCGCATGGCTTCCTGCGCCAGCGGGCTGGGCCCGAGCGGGTTTTCATTGGAGGCGAGCTTGATGATGGAGGCCGGGTCGAGGCCGAGCTCGCGCGCGACGTCATCGACCGGTTTGCCCGGCTCGTACGGGACGAGGTCGAGCAATTCGCGATTGGCTATGTCTTGAATCGAAATCACTCCTGATTCTGGAGCAGCGCGGGCCCGTTGTCGAGTTTGGGGAACGCGGGCCATATGGCAAGCCGCGACGGAAAAGAAACGAAAGCGCCAAGCGGAAGCACCGCAATGCTCAGCTTTTTCTGTCGCAATTCCGTTGCTAAACAGACGCTCAAACGTTTCGGTAAAGGTATTGCTCAATTCCGCGAAGAAGCCATTTTGTGTTCCTTCAATTGTCAGCAAAACAACCTAGTCACCTTAACTACTCAATATCTCCATGCTTTGCCTTCATTCCTCTTCACGGCACGCGCTGCTAATTACATTTTCTCTCGCCCTTGCAGTCGGATTTTCCCACGCTTCCGCGCAGACCTTGACTGCCGGTGACCTGGTCGTGAGTTCCTACGGCACCCCTAGCAGCAGCGGCTTGATCGATGGGCAGGCCGTCCCCATTGCACTTCAAGTTTTTACGCCTTCGACCACGGCTACGAATGAATCGCCGAATTCCGTCACGGTTTTGAACGGAATCGTCGGGGAATATGGATCGTCCTCGGAAGGTAATATTCAACTTACCGGCAACGGTCAGGATTTGACTATCGCCGGCTATAATGCTCCTCAGGCTGCGGCGGGTATCGGTGCGTATACGGCGGGGACTGCGGGAAACGGCAGTGGCAACTTTCCGGGTAACAACGGCGACACCTCGTCATCCAACTCGTGGAGTGATAATCTAGGTCAACCTTATGGCGGGACGGCGACTTCCGGTGCGAACTATTCCACCGCGACTGAGGTTCCCTTGGCGCAATCCTCTCCCGTTGACGTTGCTCGTCTTGGGGACGTGATCGACGCGAGTGGCAGTGTCGTTTCCAGCACGTCGTTCGCCAATATCTATAATACGAACAATCCGCGGAGCGCGTATTCGGCTACTGGAGCCTCGATCTATATGTCCGGCCAAGGAGACAGTAAGAACGATGCGGACGAAGGTATCTTCTACTCTCCCACGACCGGAGCCAGCTATAGTGGAAGCACCAAGCCCACCAGCATCTACACCTCGAACGATACGCGGTACGTTACCGGCAATAACGGCAACCTCTACTACTCGCTCGATAAAAAGAACAGTCCCACGGGCGTTTTTATGTACTCGGGAGTGCCGACGTCATCGGCGGCCACGGCTGTTCAGCTTACCCTGGGCATCAATACAGCGGCAGGTTATGCAGGCACGTATAACAGCCCGGAGGGATTTTGGTTTGCCAACCCCACCACACTTTACGTGGCTGACACGGGCGTTCCGAAGGCCAGCTCATCGGTGACCGGGGCTGGCGGCATCCAGAAATGGACGCTTAGCGGCAAGACGTGGACCCTGCAGTATGTTCTGACGCCATCGAATTTCGTTCCGGCAAACCAAGCGGCCGGCGCCACGAGCGGCCAAACGGGATTCGAGGCCATCACCGGGCAGGTGGTCGGCGGTACCGTTGATCTGTATGCTGTTTCGTACACCGCCAGCGATGATAATCCCAATGGCCTGTACGCCATCGCGGATACCCTTTCGGCGACGAGTGGCGCAGGTGAGTCCTTTACGGAACTAGCTTTCGCCGCCGGATCAGGCCAGGAGAACTTCAAGGGTGTCTCCTTCGCGCCCCAAGCCGCTCCCGAGCCGAGTTCCTGGGCGCTCGCCGGCCTTTGCCTCGCTGCCTTCGCCTGGCTTCGTCAGCGCACCCGCCGCTCGCAAAGCTAAGACGGTTTGACCCACTTCAAGGGCAGGGCTGCTTTCGGGTGGCCCTGCCTTTTTTGTGGGGGGGAAGTTTTCGCACGAAGGACTGCAAAGGGCTGAAAAGTTGAAAGGCAAAGAAGAGGTTGGATGCCTTAACTCTAATAATGTAGCGGCGGTCTATGACCGTCGCTGACTAGCTCTCACGTTCCCGGATAATCGGAGCGGGATCGGCACGTAGTGCCTCAGAGAGTCGCTTCCTGTTCGTGTGGAATGACTCCACACGAACCCGGGCAACAAGTAGCCCGGGCCACCCGATCTTGAGTCTTGCCTCAGCTTTTCCGCCCTTGGCCAGTCCCTTTGCAGTCCTCCGTGCGAAACTTCAGTCGGATTCAAACCGGCGGCTCGGGCTCGGAGATGCGCTCCTCTTGGATGAGTTGCAGGAATATATCCTCCAGCGAGCCGGCTTCCTGGCCGCTGTGGGAGCGAAGGTCAGCCATCGTGCCCTCGGCAATGAGGCGGCCGTCACGGATGATGCCGATGCGTTCGGCCAGCCGTTCGGCCACTTCGAGGATGTGCGTGGTCAGGATCACGCTGCCGCCATTGTGCAGGAACTCGAGCAGGATGTCCTTTACCAGGCGCGCGGCGGAGGCGTCGAGGCCGGTCAGCGGTTCGTCGAGCAGGATCAGTTGCGGGTCATGGATGAGCGCGCTGGCGAGGGCGATCTTCTGCTTCATGCCGCGCGAGTAGGTCTCGATCCATTCGTGGCGCCGCTCCCACAGGCCAAGGCGTTCCAGCAATGCTTGCGCGCGGGCGCGGGCCACGACCGGGTCGATGTTCCACAGCGCAGCGACGAATTCGAGGTGCTCCATGGGGTTGAGCCGCGCGTAGAGCACCGGATCGTCCGGGATGTAGGCGAGCGGCTGCTTGGCGTGCTGCGAATCGTTGACCGCGTCGATGCCGCAGACGCGGATCTCGCCCGCGTCGGGCCGGATGAGGCCGGAAATCATCCGCAGCGTGGTCGTCTTGCCCGCGCCGTTGACGCCGAGAAAGGCGTAGAGCATTCCTCGCGGCACGGCGAGGCTGAGGTGATCCACCGCCGTCTTGGGGCCGAACTTCTTGACCAGGCCGATGATTTCGCAGGCGTACTCCATTGCGCTCTTCAAGGGGACAGGAAATGCGCGGGATTGTCAAAGGTCTACTGGGGTGGGTTAAATGAGAAATGTTCGATGCCTTGCCCCCTGCATGGAGAGCCGTCGGGTTCATTTTGTTCTTCGCAGGAGTATGGTTACTCGTTTCATGCAGCATCGCTTTAACGGGCGGCTGGTTCGCACTTTCAAGAGTTTATCGGGACGCCAATCCGCCTCGCGATTGGCAGTTCACAGGACAATCGATTTACCTGCTAGGCTTTGGCAATTACCGGAATTGCATTCGGGGTTGCGTGGATTCGACCGGGTTGCATCTCAGTGTGCTATTCATGTTTCGCACGATGCATCCTCCTCTGTTCATCCCGATGTCGGAAATCGATTCGGTGACTTTGAAGAAACTGCTTTTTTTTAAGAGATACCAAATTGATCTCAAACGAATGGGCGTGCCCATCACGGTAAACGGAAAATTTGGGGAGGCGGTTTTGAAGGAGTGGGACGCTGCTCGCGGAAGAGAAAGGTAGCTGGCGTAGGCCCTTGCGGCGGAACGGTGGCGCGAGCACGCGCGACCGACTGCGCGCTCGCCCTACAAATAAGGAGCCTTTTTTAAATCGGATACCCAGGCGTCCTGCGGCCAGGACGCTTCCGGCGCGAGGGCCTGCGCTGGCAACCTTCCTGAGCGGCGCCCTACCGCAGCCGCAGCAAGGGCGCGAGGAGGTTGTCCGAGTGGCGGTCCGACTCCATGTAGTAGGCGTCCTCGCCGGGAAGATCGAGGATCGAGTCGCCGATGATGCGGAGCTCCAGCAGCGTCTGCCCCTGCGCGGAGAGGCGGACCTGGTAAATCGAGCGCTGCTTGAACTCGGGCTTCAGCGACTTCGGCACGGCGGTGTAGCGCTCCGAGCTGAGGAAGCCGACGAACTGCGCCAGCGCCTTGGCGTTGTGGATGGAGAAGTTCTCCGCTCCGCCCGCGTCGTTGGTGCCGGTGACCTCGACGAGGTCGGTCGGCTTGATGCGCTCGATGGTGGCGGCGGGGATGCTGACGTCGGTGGCGGCGAAGGAGGGCAAGCAGAGCGCGGAGAAGAGGGCGAGGAGCGTGAGCTTCATGGACGAAGGAGGGTGAGGGCAGAGTTGCCCCCCGTCAATCCGGGACGGTTTTCTCTATTTGCTAAATTTCCGATCTTTTTAGCAAATATTAGAAACGCAGCAAACGGTGATGTACCGGGTGTTGGCTTTTTTGTGCGAGGATAGTGAGGTCAGATCGGGTGCCGAGATCGATCCTTCGATCAAGGCACGAGAGGCCGTCACCGATGATGCGTTCATCCGGGGCTGCCTCTTGTCGCTCCGCCAAGCCTCCGACCCGGACAACGAGTTGAGACCTCTGCAAAAGTCCGAGTATGCTGTTTTTAGCAAGCCGGAGGCTTGCCATAACCGTAGCCGGTGGTTGAGGCCAGCAGGCCGACACCACCGGAATAAGTTAAAA
>CAZZWT010000158.1:0-7541 GCA_964657775.1 uncultured Candidatus Methylacidiphilales bacterium
CCACACCCTGAACGGTTTGGAAGAGCTTGCCTTCCGTCTTGATCGAGGGCGCGATGATGATCTCGGTCTCCTGGAACTCCTTGATCGTCGACGCGCCGACGTTGCCCATGCAGGTCGCGATCGCGCCGACCAGGTTCTGCGAACCGTCATCCACCGTGGCGGGGCCGAAGAGGATCTGCTTGAGCGAGCCAGTCACGCCGACATGGACGCGGGTGCCGCGCGGCAGGTTCGCGTGCGGCGTCGCCATGCCCCAGTGATTGCCACCGCCGGGCGCTTCTTCCGCGCGGGCAAAGGCCGAGCCAACCATGACCGCGTCCGATCCGCAGGCCAGCGCCTTGCAGACGTCGCCGCCCTTGGACATGCCGCCGTCGGTGATGATCGGGACATACTTGCCGGTCTTCTTGAAATAGGCATCGCGGGCCGCCGCGCAATCGACCGTGGCCGTGACCTGGGGTACCCCAAGACCGAGCACGCCGCGCGAGGTGCAGGCCGCGCCGGGGCCGACGCCGATGAGCACGCCGGAGACGCCATTCTGCATCAACTCCAGCACCACGCTGTAGGTGACCGCGTTGCCGATGATGATCGGAATCCTGCTGTTCTTGGTGAAGGCGGCGAGGTCGAGCGATTTGTACTCGCTGGAAATATGGCGGACGGTCGAGACGGTCGATTGGACGATAAAGAGATCAGCGCCCGCTTCCTGCGCGATGGCCGCGAAACGCTCCGCCTTCTGCGGGATGGACGAGACGGCCACGATGCCGCCACCGGCGCGCAGCTCCTGCACGCGCTTGGAAATCAGCTCTTCCTTGATCGGCGGCAGGTACAGTTTCTGGATGAGCTCGGTAACGGAGTTCTTGTCCGCCTTGGCGATCTGCGCCAGCACGTCCTCGGGGTTGTCGTACCGGGTCTGCACGCCTTCCAGGTTGACGACGCCGAGTCCGCCCAGCTTCGCCATCTCGATGCAGAAGCGCACGTTGGTCACGCCGTCCATCGCGCTGGCGATGATCGGGATTTTCAGCTTCAGCGGTTCCTGGCCACCGGGCCGCGGGATTTGGAACGTGGTATCGACCTCGTTCGGGTTGATGGTGATTTCGCCGGGTACCAGTGCGATTTCATCAAAACCATAGGTGACCCGCGCCTTGCGATTACGTCCGATCCACATGCCCATATCCAATTACTCCTTTACGATCTCGCCTTCGTAGAGCGCTCCGCACTTCGGACAACGAGGCCGTTGATACGGCACCCGTTCAGTGAAAGCGTTCTGACAAGACCCACAAATAAAAATTCGCCGCGCGTCCAATTCTGAACGGCGGCGAGTCCGTAGGAAAAACAACCATGCAATGAGCAACACGGCAAGAAAAACCGTCACGTAGAGCGTAAAAAAATGAACAAGGGAAAGTTTCATTGCCGGGAAACGGGAAGAGTAGAACCAACCGCGCCGCAACGAAACTTCTTTTTGCAAAAGCGGAATGACTTGGTTGCCGGCAGCGTGCGGGATAACCTCACCGACATGTCCGACGTCACACGTGGCAAATTCTTGAAGGAGCTTGGCCGATCGTTGCCGGGGATGCTCTTGGGCAGCGGCATTGCGGGCGCGGCGCACAAGGTTTTGGGCAAGGTCGCGGCGGTGTCGAATGCGATGGAGGAGCGCTCGCCCGCCGCAGTGAGGGAGTCGCTGGCATCGGCCCAGCCGGTCGAGATCCCTTTCATCCGCCGAGGGCCGGTCGCGGCCAATCGCATCGCCCTCACGTTCGACGACGGTCCCACGCCGGGTGTGACTGATCCGTTGCTCGACGAGCTCAAGCGCCACCATGCCAAGGCGACTTTTTTTATGATTGGGAATAAAATTGCGGCCGCGCCCGAGCTCGCTCGGCGAGTTTTGGACGAAGGGCATGAGGTGGGCAACCACACCTTCACTCACGCCAAACTGACCGAGCTTTCCGACGCGCAGGTCAGCGGCGAAATCGAGCAGACCCATGATGCGATGGCCGAGGTCTTGCGCTACCACTCGCCTTGGTTTCGCCCGCCTTTTGGCGCCCTGCGGCAAAACCAGGCGCACCTGCTCGCCGCGCGCGGGTTGGACATCATTCTCTGGGACGTCGACTCATCCGACTGGTCACAACCCGGCGTCGAGAAAATTAGCGGCCAAATACTTGCCGACACGAAGGCCGGCTCCATCATCGTTTGCCATGACTTATTCGCGCAAACCGTCGAGAGCATCAAAATAATTTTACCATCGCTGGCGGAACGGGGACTGGTATTCTCTACCCTCTCGCAATTACTGAGGTAAGAATTGATATTCTTCCTTGAAATAAAACAACTGCGACGGTGGCCTAAAAGCTGATCTTAACCAAGAGTTAAACAAATTATTCATTGACTAAAGGATTCAGCTAATGAATAGTGACGTTCATGGAAACGATTGATCAAAATACTCACTTGGCCGAGGAATTGGCTGAGATCGCAACGGAGCTGCAACGTTCATTCCTTGTGGAGCTTTCCACGGAAGTGAACCGGGGGAATATCTCAATTCCTCAATACACTTTGCTTGGCTTTCTCAATCAGACATCTGGCTTGAACATGTCACAACTGGCGGAACTTATGCGCCACACCACCCCTGCCACGACGGGCTTGGTCGAGCGTCTGGTCGAAGCCGGTCTGATCGAGCGCTTCAGCCATCCCAAGGATCGCCGCCAGGTTCTCGTCCGTATCACGGACAAGGGCCGCGAATTGGTTGAGGGTCTCAAACGCGGTATCGTTCGCAATTTGCAGGAACTCTTCAAAGACCTGAGCCAAGAAGATATCGAAGCTTGGTTGCGCATCTATCGGACGATCATTCGCCGCAGCACACAGCAGAACGCCGCCAAGTCCTGATCGGACGGGTGTTCGCCCGCGGCGGTAAGCTTCGAGTTTATCGCCGCGAAAGGCATCTCGTTCCCAAACCTGTTTGGGAACGCCCTTTTATCATTGGCGAAGTTTCGCTTCGCGCTGATCAGATTTTCCGTATGGACATCGAGACTTTTCCCGCCCTGCAGTTACCCGGACTTCGCCACGGTTTCTCGACTCGAAGCAGCGGACCGTTGGAAAACCTCGACGCCGACCTGAACGCAGCCTTCACCGCCGCTGGGTTTCCCATGGTCGATGCCGTCCACGCCGAGCAGCCGCACGGCAATCGGGTCCAGGCCGTCTACACGCCGCTCGGCATTCGCGTGCCTGATGTCGATGCGCTTGCCACCGCCGTGCCGAGGATGCCACTCGTCGTCCGTGTGGCGGACTGCGGTCCCGTCTATTTTTACGATTCGGAGAAGCAGGTCATTGCCGTGGCCCATTCCGGCCGCAAGGGGACCGAGGGCAATATTGTCGCCTCGACAATCGAGTGCCTGCGCGAAACCTACGATACCGATCCAGCAAACGTGATGGTCCAACTGGGGCCCTGCATCCGCCCGCCCCACTATGAAATCGACTTTGCCGGCGAAATCGGACGTCAGGCCAGGGCTTGCGGGGTTCGCCAGTTCGAGGACTGCGGCCAATGCACCGCGTCGCACCTCGACCGCTATTACTCCTACCGCGCGGAGAAGGGCAAGACGGGCCGAATGTGGGCCGTTTTTATGATCGAGTAACTTGTTATGCAACGCGACGAACCAAAACGCGCTTGCTTTAGTCTTGTTTGCATTAATTATGACGCGATGAGACGTTTTGCGTTGGGGCCGATCATGGCCGGGGTGATCCTTTTTCATGGTGGTATCGCCTGCGGGCAAGACAGTCTCAAGACCCTGCAAGATGAGTTGAAGGCGGCGCGCGAAACGCATAACGAGGTCACGGCGCAGGCGCTGGCGAATTTTTTCGGTCAGGTGGATCCGGCGATGACCAATCCCGATGCCGCGGTCACCCTGTATCAAACCGCGGGCGGCGCATTGCCCGATCCCTCGCCGGTGATCAAGGAAAACGAAAACGAGACGGCGACGGAGAAGTCCAACCGTCTGGCCCTCGACCAGGCCAACCTGGCCCGGCTGGCTGCCATCCTGCAATTGCAGTGCGGGATGCTCCACTACGGAGCGCTCTTCGTTACCAAGCCGGACCAACCTGGACTCAAGGACCAGTGGGTGGCGTGGCTGAAGACGGCGGCGCAGGCTTACCCGGCGGCGGTCGGTATGCCGTCCACGCCGGCGGCAGTGCCGGGCGGCGATCCCGAGGCGCACCATCACAAGCGAGACGACGCGTCCAGACCGCTCGCATCCTTCAACCCATCTGATCTCAAGGGGAAGGCGCTGAGGGACACGGTTATCAGCAGGTTTCTCGCCTTCAATGCCTGGGGCGACAAAGAGCAGGGCGGGTGGGCGGTGAAGGATATTCCCAAACTTTACCGCACCAATGTGCTGGAGCCTCTGCGCGCCACGCCGAACGCCGACACCCTGGCGGCGTGGGACGCCTATATCGCGATGGCCAATGCCGACGAAAGGGACGATGACAGGTGGACGCACGAGGTTTTCCCGCCGCTGCAATTCGACCGCGCGTGCGATGCTTACGCCGCCACGCCGAGCACGGAGAAGCTGGAAGGACTGGTCAACCTGATCAAGGCAAACCCGACCAATCCGCACGCCGACGAGTGGATCACGCGGGTCAGCGGCCTGATGGACGATTACAAGGCCAAGCATGGAGGCGCGCCAGCACCGGCTCCCGTGACGGCGACGACTTCCACGCCCACCACTTCCGCCGTCACGGTCACGACCGAGCAACAGGGAGACGCAACGATCATCACGACGCATACAAACGGGGCGCCGGTGTCGCCCATGACGCCGCATTAGTTTGGGTGCGCCGACTACCTAGGAAGCCTTCTTCGCCTCCAGCGCCTGCCACTCCGCATACGTCAGTCTTTTCATGTGAAAGGGTTCGCGCGTTTTCGCGTAGCCACCGCCTTCACCGCCCTGCAGACGACCGATGATGTGCATCTTCTCTGTGAGCACATGCATCTTCTCTGCATCGAAAAACTCATCGCGAATATGGGCCACCAACAATTCGCCAATCACCATCTGGTTTCCACCGATGAGCAACGTTTGCATCTCGCGGCCCTCGAGCTGCGCAGGCGCGACGGAGAGCCGCGGCGGCTTCACGATCGTTGACGGCTCTGTCTTGAGGCCCAGCGCTTCGGTCTCGCTCATGCCTGCCGGAAAATCAGTCGCGCAGAGATTCATGTAGGCCGCGTTTTCTTCCGTCACGATATTGATCACGAATTCTTTCGCGCGGCGGATATTGCGGAAACTATCCTTGGCGCTGCCATCTGGACGACGGCCAATCCCGAGCACGACGATCGGCGGATTCTCGCCCATGATTTGGAAATAGCTGAACGGCGCCGCATTCACCTGCCCGTCCTCATCGAGCGTCGTCACCCACGCAATGGGACGTGGCACGATGAGACTGGAGAGAATGCCGTAGCGTTTGGCGGGCGAAAGTTCAGCGAGGTTGAGTTGCATGAGGGAAGTAAAAGGCAAAAAGAGGAAAGGTCAAAGGCGGCGACGTAAATGCTGACCTGGACGCCGCGGTGAAAATGACCTTCTTCCTTTTCATTTTTTCCTTTATCCTTTCGCGATGGCCTTCGTCCTGACCCGCCGACTGCAACCTTTGCGGGGCGTCCTTGATCTCGCGCCGATCGTGAACGTTGTGCTGCTGCTGCTCTGCTTTTTTCTGCTCAGCTCGTCGTTTGTGCTGCAACCGGGCATCAAGGTCGATCCGCCGCGCTCCGTCGTCGGCGTCGGCACGCCGGCCAGCCGGCTGATTGTCGCGGTCACGCTCGGTCCGCAACGCTTTGACGCCGCCGGCGTGCCGCAGAAGCGCGATGCCATCCTGTACTTTAACGACCAGATCATGACGCTCGATGGCCTGCGCTTGGCGCTGGACCAATTGCCCACCAGCCGCGTCACGCCGTCGCTCGTGGTCAAGGCCGACAAGGATGTGCCGCTCGATCTTATCACCAGCATCATCGACGTCGCGCATCGCTTCCCGGTCGTCATTGCCACACAGCCCGCCAGCGGAGCCGCCGCGCCGTAACCGCGCCATGGCGAATTCCACCCCGACGCCTCCGGCCTCGCAGGCCACGGACCCGGTGACGCAGACGCTCGCCCTGTTGCAGCCGTGGATTGAGTACGTGCCGCAGCGGCAACGGCGCCTGGGCCGCTTCATTTTCATCGCGCTTCTGGTCCACATCGCCGTGCTCTATTTCATCCGCATCGATACCACGCATGCGGAGTTGCGGCACCCGACGCGCATCCACGTTTCGGTCGAGGGCCCGCAGGCCCTTGCGGTCGATGGCGCACCCGCGGATAGGTTCTGGGATCGCCTGACCGACCCACGCCTCTTCCTGGTACCGATGAAGCCGCTCGCCAGTTTCACCGCTGACCAACCCTCGCTCGGCCTCAACGCCAATCTCGGCAGCAACGACCTGCCCGCCGCGGCCGCGCCGGAGGTCTACCGGGCCGCGCGCGCCGCCGTTGCTCCGCTGGATCAACGCGTCGCCGATGCGATGCAGGCGCCGCGCCAACCCTTCCACTACAAGGAAAACCCGCCCGCTGTCGCCGCCGCGACCGTCCTGCAGTGGGATGCCACGCTGGCCGCGCGCCAACCCGTGGGCGCACCCGCCCTGCCCTCGCCGATCTCCGATATCGACCTGACGCCGACCGTGCTCAGCGTGGCCGTCGATGCCAGCGGCGCGGTGAGAAATGTGATGGTGGAACAGAGCTGCGGCGGCGACCTCGGCGCGCCGATCGCGAAGGACCTGAATCAGCAAGCCGTGCTCGCCGCGCGGAAAACGCGCTTTCAGCCGACCGACCAAACCGGCCTGCAATGGGGACGAATGACCGTTTTCTGGCATTACACCGCCAAGCCGCGCGAGGAAGTTGTGCCGACTCCGCCCGCGACTACGCCGTAAAACGTGGATACGCCGCGAAAAGCGGGAGAGTCCCCCCAGGTGAGACATCTCGAGACCAGCTGAGACCAGATGAGATTAACTGATACCAGGTGAGACGCACCAGTGGTCGGATAAGGCGGCCGAATGGGAAAACCCACCATGGTTTGAGGGTGACGAATAAAAAAAGTTATATACATATGAATAATGATTAGCCCACTTCTTGCCTAAGTCAATCAATCGTTGCTGTGGAACCGCAGAGAACCGCTACTCGCCTTTCAGCGGAATGCTGCCTTCTGTGCCCGTAGGTGCAATCGGATCAGGCTTCGGCACGGGAGCAGGCGCGGCGGCCGGCCCGTCATCATCGCCCAGCATCCCCTTCTTCCGCAACTGCTCTTCCATCGCCAAATCCATGACCAAATCGGCCAGCGCAATGGTGCCTTGATCAAGCGCGGCGTTGGCGGCTTTCAGCTCGGCGAGATTCTCCGACTCCAGCGCCTTCTCCACGCTGTGCATCAGGTCCTCGATCTCCTTCACTTCGTCCGGCACGATCTGCGCGCCGACCTGGGCCAACGCCTTGCGCGTGGCACCGAGCATGTCGCCGCTCTTGCGCTTCGTCTCGATCCACTGCCGTTGCGCCATGTCGTCG
>CAZZWT010000159.1:0-7477 GCA_964657775.1 uncultured Candidatus Methylacidiphilales bacterium
CAACCTTCGGGGGCGGTGGAGGGTGGTGCGGTCAGGACAGGCAGGAGCGCTTGCAGCGATGGGGGCGAGACGATCGCGGCGATCGACGGGTGGAGATTCCGCACGCGCTCCTCCAACCAGGCCGCGTCGAGGTGAAGCAGCGAGCGGGCGGAAATGGCGGAGCCGTAAGAAGTGGCGCGCCGTCGCGCGAAGAATTCCGGGTATAGGGTCTCGATCGTCTTGCGGTAAAGCTTCCGCCGCCGTCGGTACTCGTGCGGCACGTGGCCGTAGTACTCGAGCACGCGTGCGTCGAGCAGGGGATTCACCGGCTCGCCGTGCTGGCCGCAAAATCGCGCGCGCCACGGCATCAGCGCGTGCTGCACCCGCTGCTCGAAGTAGAGAAAATCCTTGAGGTTGACCGGGTCCGCGATGGGCGCGCCTTGCTGCAGGACCTCTTCGAGGATGACAGCAAATTCCGCGCGGGCTGAATCGTAGACCTCCGGGCGAAGGAAAGGGCGCAACTGGCCGAAATCCTCCAGCGGCGGCATGGGCAGCCAGGCCACTGCGTCCGTGCGATTGGCGAGTCGCCAATTGGGATCGTGGCCAAACGCGTTGTCGCCAAAAAAGAGCCGCACGCTGCCCGACGCGAAGCCGAGTTTCTCGTCGAGCGATTCCCAGACCTGAAGCTCGGGGCAGGGGTTGCCCGTGGCGAAGGCGATGCGCGCGTTGCCCTCGACGACTTCGGAAAGCGGTGTGCGCGGGATCTGCAGCATCCGGTGCTCGACCTTCCAGTGACGGCAGACGTCCGCCGCGATGGCGGCATCGGCGTCGGACGTGCGCCCGCCCACCGTCTCGTAGGAGAAGGCGCGAAACCCGCCGGGGCCGAGCACGCGCAGGGCGGAGGCGAGGATGCAGGTGGAATCGTAGCCGCCGCTTAACGAGAGCCAGACCGGTCGCGAATCGTGCCGCAGGCGCGTGGCGATGGCCTCGAACAGCACCTGGCCAAAATCGGCGACCAGTTGCTTCTCGCTGTGGCCTTCGAAGGATTCGTCGAGCTGGTAGGACCAGTAGCTTTTCAGGCTTAGACCGGAGTTGGATAGATGCGCGGACGTCCCGCCGGGAACCAGGTGCACATCCTGAAAAAGCGTGTGGCCACCCAGCGGAATGCCGTTGAGGAGATACGCCGCCAGCGCTCCGGTGTTGACGGATGAATTCGCGGCGATCGCCGGGCCGTTGGAAAGAATCCAATCCTTGCCCAAGTGGCGATGCAGTACTTTTCGCGACGCGGTTCGATCGACCCAAACCGTGGCGGCCCCGGCGGCGCGATCGAACACGATCAAAAGGAAAGAGCCATCGAGGCCAGCGGGGAAGTCAGCTTTCAGTAGGTCGGGGAGTTGCTCAACTGAAACGCGCTCGCTGTTGAGGTACGCTTCACCGGAGAGCGCGAAGACGGTCCGATTGACCTCGAAGTGAGTCCAATTTCCCGGGGCATATAGATTGAGAAAAAGACCCGTGCCTTGGAACGCCGAAGCGGCGATTTCGTCGGAGGAAAATGTCGCCAGCCGAAAGCTCCCGTGGTGAAGCGCCGCGGAGTGCTTTTGCGAATCGCTGGCCATACGCAGGTGCGCCGGGGTCAGGGATGAAAAGTCGTGCCGATGGAGTCGCCGTCACTAATGGAGACGAGGACATTCTTTTGCCGGCCGTTGGCGATTTGCATCGGGATGCCGGCGGTGTTGACGAGCTTCGCGGCCTTGAACTTGGAGATCATGCCGCCGACGCTGGTCTGGCTTTGCGTGCCGCCGGCGAGCTTCTGGATTTTCGGCGAGATGCCGCGCACATCGCGGATGAGGCGGCCCGTTCCGTCGGGGTTGGTAGCGAGGCCACGGATGTTGGAGAGGATGATAAGCCGCTCCGCGCGCGCGAGGATGGCGACGTGGGCGGAGAGTTGGTCGTTGTCGCCGAACTTCGCGCCGATGAGTTCGTCGTAGGAGACGACGTCGTTTTCGTTGAAGATCGGCACCACGCCTCTGTGCGCGAGCAGGTGCTCGACGCTGCGCTGCACGTTGCCGTAGAGCGAGCGGCTGTCGAGCTCGAGATAGGTGAGCAGCACCTGCGCGACGCGGATGCCCGCGCGGCTGAACGCTTCGTCCCACAGGCGCATGAGGCGGGGCTGGCCGAGCGCGGCACAGGCCTGGAGCTCGGCCATTTCGGTCGGGCGCTTTTTCAGGCCAAGGAGCGACATGCCGCAGCCGACCGCGCCGGAGCTGACGACGAGCATCTCGTGCCCGCTTTTTTGCAGCGCGACGACCTGCTGCGCGAGTTGTTCGATCTGCTTGAGGTCAATCTGGCCGTGGGAGTCGGTGAGAATGCCGGTGCCGAGCTTGACCACCCAACGCTTCGGTACGAGCCAAGGAATGCTCACTAGTGAGGAATGTATTTTTTAATGCGGCGATAAATTTTGTAAGCGCGCCAGCCGTGGCCGCCCCAATGCGCGGCATGGCCGAGGAGGCTCTTGGGCGCCTTGCGCTCGATCTCGCGCTCGACGGCGCGCTTTTCTTTCGCCGCGGCCGCCTTGACGGCCGACTTACCCGAAATCAAATCGCGCACGCCGAAGAGAAAAGTGACGAGATTCAGCGATGCGGGAATGGCGGTGAAAATCCACGCGTTTTGACGCATGAAGCCGAGCGCGCGCAGACCGCTCTCGCCCATCTCGATCGGCTTGTGGAGATTGCGGTAAGCGGCGGCGAGGTCGGCGCGTTGACGCGAAATATCAGCGGCCAGTCGCGCGCGGCGCTGGTCCAGGCTTTCGCGCTTTTGTTCGAGATACGCGCTCACTTGGGCACCTCATTCGACTTGGGCGCCATCGCCTTGCTCAGGCCTTCCGCATCGCGCTTCAGTTCCGCAATTGTTTGGGAAAGGAAGCGCGGGCGGTTCAAAATCATGTTCCGTGCGACAAGCGCGACAACAACGCCAATGAGAAGATAGACGCCAAAAATCCCGCCGATGACCCAGAGCCGGTAAGCCGTATCCCAGAACAGCGCGAGGAGGAAAAAGAATGCGAAGAAGACCGCGAAGAGCAGGCTCATCACCGAGATCAATCCGGCGAGGACAAGCTTCAGCCCGCGCGCGGCCTCATCCTCCAACTCGGCCGATGCGAGATCGAGCCGGGTGTAGAGGATGGCGACCACGACGCTCCAGAACGAGCGCAAGGATGCGAACAGGCTCGGGCTTTCGCCGGAGCCGGTGCCTTCAGGTACGGGCATGGAGCGGGGTGCGGCGACGATTAATCGTCGCGGCGGGTGCGAAGGAACGCCCCGGCGGAGAAGCCGATGCCGAGGAGGAAGCCGATGCCGGCAGCGATGCCGACGGCGTTCCAGGGATTATCGCGCACGTAGCCATCGGTGACAGAGAACGCTTCCTGGCCTTTGGCCACCGCGCTGTCCTTGGCGACGGAGAGCTTGTCCTGCGCTACGCGCAGGCTTTCCTCGACCCGCACGCGGGCATCCGCGGCCTTGTCGCCGACGACCGAGGCCGTGGCCTTGAGCAGCTCTTGCACGTCCTTGGATAGGACCTTGAAATCTTCGACCAGTTTATCGCGCGTTACCGATGCATTTGAATTGGAGTGATTTGACATAAATTTTTCCCTTTGAAACCACTTAAGCCGACCGAGGGCCGAATGCAAGTATTGATTGGACCTGCAGTCGGCGGTAATTGCTGCAGCGGACCCCCGTCCGTGGTCGTTCTGGGAGGCGACGGCAGGCCCACAACGGGTTAATTGTTCCCCTTGCTGCTCGTCGCTCCGGCGCCGACGTGACCTTCTTTCACGCTCACGTAGGTCTTCCCGTTCACCACCGCCACGGCGTAAAACGTCCCGCGCGCGGAGGCCCCACCCTGCGGCGTTTGAATCTGAAAATCGGTGATCTTCGGCGTGCTCGGATCAATCAGCGCCGTGACCACGCCGGAGGTCAATTCGATGTGGGCCTCGCGCTGCGTCACGTCGCCGCCCGACTTGGCAAAGGCGAGCGCATTGAGCTTCAGCTTCGTGTTCGGCCCCACGTTGATGGCCGAGCCCGGCGTAACGGTGAGGACCACCTTGCCGTCCGCGCCCGTGCGCACCGTTGTGCCGACCGGCAAAGCTTCGCCCACGGTCAACGGCGAGAAAGAAGCCGAACTGGGCGGGGCCGACTCGGCGAGTCCGGAGACTTGGTAAACCGTCGCGGTGACCGTATCGGCGGACAGGTTTCCGCCCACCCAAAGGAGGCAGCCAATGAAGAGAAAGCGGGAGAGCCAGGCAAACACGAGCCCGATCTTATCCCGGGCAGGGAAGGGTCACAAGGAAAGGATTGCCGGGCAAAAGGGTTCGCCTTTGGGCGCTTCGAGGGCGCGCCGATTGAAGCCCGCGGTTCTTGCCAGAGGTAAACCACCGGTTTTGAGAGGAGCGGCACCCTTCCGGCTATGAGAGCAGGCGTTGGTACAAAACCCCGGCATGAGTCTCAAAATCCCCTCCTACGTTCAATCGGCGCGCACCTTTTTCGGGAAGGCCGGCTTCGTCGCGTGGGGGCCGCTCGTCGCCCTCGGGTTGATCTATTTATGGAACCTGACGCCGCTCGCGCAGCGGCTGGAATACATGTCGGTCAACTTGCGCTTCCTCACTCGCGCGCCATTTGACCCGCCGGTTGATTCGCGCCTCGTGCTCGTCGGCATCGATCAGCCCTCGCTCGATAACCTCGGTGCGTGGCCCTGGCCCCGAAATCAGGAAGCCGATTTCATGAGCACCATCGCGCAATCCGGGATGACGCCTAATGTTCTCGCGTTTGACGTTTTGCTCACGGACGACTTTGACAAGTTTCATGTCATGCAATTGAAGTCGGGCAAGAACCCGGATGATCTTCTCGGCGACGCCGCCGGATTGCTGCCCAGCGTGGTGACCGGCTCCTTCTGGATGGCGGATCGGCACCAGGCCGAGTTGCAACAACAGGCCGAGGCCGAAACGCGCGACGAGTTGAAGCATTTGTCCGCGACGGTGCCCTACACCCATATTGAAGGCGACATCCACGCCATCACCGGCTCCACGGTGGCTAAATTTCCGATCGGCCCGCTCCGCGCGCAAAGCACGTTTGGTTTCGTCAACGCCGATCCCGATCCGGTTGATGGCATTCGCCATGTGCTGCCCTTTTTGGTGCGCGTGGATGATGAGATCTTTCCCTCCCTCAGCTTGCAGGTGCTTTGCCAGATGCTGAACGTCGACCCCGACAAGGTTCACATCACGCTCGGCAAATCGATTGTCCTGACCGATCCGGCGGGCAAGAGCTGGACCATTCCGATCAACGCCAAGGGCGAGTTCGTGATCAACTATCGCAACACGGATATGCGACACGTTCAGACGCTCTCCTACTATAAGTTGTTTACGGCTCTGGCCCGCCATGTCGCCAAAGGCGAGCCGATTCCGTCCGAATGCAACATCGATAAGAAGACCCTGGTTGTGGCGGGCACGGCCATCGGTCTCGCCGATCTCGGCACGACGCCGCTGGGCGTCAACGTGCCGTTGGGCGTCACGCACCTTAACGTGCTGAACGATGTCTTGCGCAGCGATTACGTCTCCTTCGTGCCGCGCTACTGGGTGGTGCTCGGTTGGCTGATCGCCGCGTGGCTCGCGCTTTGGGAAGTGAAGCATGCGCCGATCTGGCGTGCGATCCTCGTGCCGAATGGCATCGCTCTCGTTTATGCGGCGATGGCGGTCGCGCTCTTCTGGCGCTGGAGCCTGCAGATCGACCTGGTCTGGCCGCTGCTCAGCTATGTCGGTGTGGTCAGCGTCGGCGTCATCCTCCGCTGGCGCCAGGAATCGCAGGGACGCGAAGTGCTGAAGAAGACCTTCTCGCAGATGGTCTCGCCCGACTTGATGAACTTTCTCATCGATCATCCGGACAACCTGAAGCTCGGCGGCACACGGCGCCCCGTCACCATTCTTTTCTCCGATATCCGCAGTTATACCACTCTGAGCGAGGGCACCGACAGCGAGGAACTGGTGCGCCAGCTCAACCGTTATTTCGACCGCATGGTGCATGGCATCATCGATTATCGCGGCACGCTGCACGGCTTCACCGGCGACGGCATCATGGCGGTGTGGGGCGATGTCAGCATCGCCAGCTCCGGCCCGGAGAAGGATGCGCACAACGCCGTCCGTTCCGCGCTGCGCATGCTGCGCGATCTCCAGGGTCTCAACGACGAGCGCGCCAAAGAACTCTTGCCACCGCTCAAGATCGGGATCGGCCTCAATCACGGCGAGGTCGTCGTCGGCCAGATGGGCGCGTCGATCCGCACGCAATTCTCCTGTGTGGGCGATCCGGTCAACACCGCCTCGCGCATCGAGGGCATGACCAAGACGTTCCAAGTCGAACTCGCGATCGGCGAAAACGTGCGTGATCTTTTGGGCGACAGCTTCCTGGTGCGGCGTCTCGCGAAGATTCAGCTCAAGGGCAAGCGCAAGGCGATCTTCACCTACGAAGTGCTGGCCGAGGCGAATCGCCCACAGGACTCGAGCTGGCATCCCGAGGACGTCATGCAGTATGAAGCAGCATTGGACTGCTTCCTCGAACGCCGCTTTGAAGAGGCCCACACGCGGTTCAAGGCCTGTCTCGATCATCACCCGATGGACTATTGCGTGAATTACTACCTCGCCCAGAGCCTGCAACTTTCCAGCGAGGCGCCCGCTGAGGAATGGGACGGCCGGTTTGTCATGTCGACGAAGTAGTACAACTTTGCGCGTCGTCTGGTCTAAGTTGGGCCATGACTTTTTTAAAGACGCTGCGCAACATGGGCCAGATTATGACCGTGGCTCTTGCCGTGGCCTTGCCGGCGCACGCCAGCGTCGAGACCTTCTACCTCGGCACCTACACGCAGACGCCCGGCAAAAGCGAGGGCATCTATGTCGGCACGCTCGATTCGGAAACGGGGAAGCTCGGCCCGCTCCGGGTCGCGGCGAAGGAAACCGATCCGTCGTTTCTCGCGCTCTCGCCGGATGGCCGTTTTCTCTTTGCGGCGATGAAGGACTCGGTCGGCTCGTTCGCGGTGCAGGCCGATGGCAACCTGCGCGCGATCAACCGGCAGCCGGAAGGCGGCGGCGGTTGCCACATCAGCATCGACGGCGCGGCGCGTGAGGTCTTCGTCGCGAACTACGGCGCGGCGACCATCGCGGGCTTTCCCGTCGCAGCGGATGGCACGCTCGGGCCGCGCGCCGCATTTGAGACCTTCACGGGCTCAGGCCCGGACAAGAGCCGGCAACAAGCTGCTCACGCGCATTCGATCTACACCGACCCCGAAGGCCGATTCGTCTACTCATGCGATCTCGGCACCGACAATATCTGGATCTATCGCCGCGATGACAAAGGCGGCCTCATCCCGGCCGATCCCCCCATCGCGAAAGTTCCGCCCGGCGCGGGCCCTCGCCATCTCGTCATCGATGGCGATCTGGTTTATGTCGTCAACGAGATGGGCGTCA
>CAZZWT010000160.1:0-7464 GCA_964657775.1 uncultured Candidatus Methylacidiphilales bacterium
TCCCGCAAATGGGAACGGGATCGGCAATGAAATTGCCTCAGCAATTGCGTTCCCAAATGAAATTTGGGAACGAGAGGAACAAAAAATGAAATCCCGCGCCGTATTCCTCGATCGCGACGACACGCTGATGGTGAATGTTCCCTACTTGGGCGATCCTTCCCGCGTGGAGATTTTTCCGGAGGCGGCGCAGGCGCTTTACTCGTTGCGCAAGGCCGGGTTCCTGCTGTTTGTCGTCAGCAACCAGTCGGGCGTGGGCCGCGGACTCATCACGCGCGACCAGGTCTTCTCCGTTCAGGCCGAGCTCAAGCGCCAGCTCGATGGCGACTACATCCACGCCTTCTACAATTCCTTTTCCGCGCCGGACGATCCTTACGGCACCGATCGCAAGCCCTCGCCGGAGTTGCTGCTGCAAGCCGCCCAGACCCACGACATCGATCTCCCGGGCTCCTTTTTCCTGGGCGATCGCCTCTCCGATATCGAGTGCGGCCTGAACGCTGGCTGCCGCTCCGTCCTCCTCACCCACGCGAAATCGAGCCGCCACGCCACGCCCGATGCCGAGGACGCCATCGCGCGCACCAAGGCCCATTACATCGCCGAGACGCTGACGGATGCGGTGAATTGGATCCTGGAAGTTTCCTCGAACGTCCCTTGGCCGAAGACTCATGGGGAGGTCATATGAGATCCACTTATCTGGCGATTGCCCTCCTTCTGATGCTGCCCGGGATTCCGCAGGCGCAGACGCCGCCACCGGCCCCCGCGGTCACGAACTCCGCGCCGGACCTCTCCGCCTTCGCGCCGAAAGTCGACGTCTGGCTCGGGTTCAAGCGCCACACGTTTGCCGTCGATGGCTGCGAATGCTGGCTGGTCGATCCGCCGAAGCCGCTGCCGGGCAATCATTGGGTCTGGTGGCTCATGTTCCCCGGCGCGTTCGCGGACCGGACCGGCACGCAGGCGTTGCTCAACAAGGGCTACTATTACGCCTACATGAGCGTCGGCGATACCTTCGGCGCGCCCTCAGCGCTCGCCCACCTCAGCGCCTTTTACAAGGCCATGACCGGCGTCGGTCTTCGCTCCAAGGTGGCGCTCGTGGGCCTGAGCCGCGGCGGGCTTTACGCCTACAACTGGGCCTCGCAAAATCCGGAGAAAGTCAGTGTTATTTATGGCGATGCGCCGGTCTGCAATTTCGCGAGCTGGCCCTACGCCCATGGCGCGCCTGGCGGCGCAGGCGAATGGAAAAAACTGCTCGCGGTGTATGGATTTAAGACGGACGAGGAAGCCCTGGCCTGCCCGACGCAGCCGATCAAGGAAATGGGGCCGATCGCCGCTGCTCATATTCCGCTGATCACCGTCGTGGGCGACGTCGATACGGCTGTCCCCTATGCGGAAAATACCGCTCTCGTAGAGGCGGAGTACAAGAGGCTGGGCGGCGACATCACCGTTATGCACAAACCGACGTGCAATCATCATCCCCACGGACTGGACGATCCCACGCCCGTCGTTGAATTCATCCTCCAGCACGACTCCGAAGACCGCCCATGAAATCCATCATCGTCATCCCCGCGCGCTACGGCGCATCGCGCTTCCCCGGCAAGAGCCTCGCGCGCATCAACGGGAAACCCATGATCCAGTGGGTCTGGGAAGCCGCGAGCAAGAGCCGGTTCTCGGAGCAGGTCGTGATCGCCACCGATGACGACCGCATCGCCGATGTCGCGGCCAAGTTCGGCGCGGATGTGGTGATGACCAAGAAGTCGCACCGCAGCGGCACGGACCGCATCGCCGAGGTGGCCGACAAGATTCCCGCCCAGCTCTACATCAACGTGCAGGGCGACGAGCCGCTGCTCTCCCCCGTCGCGGTAGATGACCTCATCCGCGGCATGATGGAAAGCCCGCGCGTCCCCATCGGCACGCTCGCGCATCGTATCGAGACCGAGGCCGAGTGGCACAGCCCCGAGGTGGTGAAGGTCACTGTCAACCGGCACGGCGAGGCGCTCTATTTCTCGCGCTCGCCGCTGCCCTTCCTGCGCACCTTCGACGCCAAGGCGAAGCTGTTGCGCCATGTCGGCATTTACGCCTTCCGCGCCCGCGCGCTGGCTACCTTTGTCTCGCTGAAACCGAGCGCACTCGAAATAGCCGAAAGTTTGGAACAATTACGCGCGCTGGAGTATGGTTTAACAATCCAGGTCATTGAGACCAAATATCGTTGCCTCGGCGTCGATACGCCCGCAGATTTGGCGCGCGTCGAAACGGCTTTAACGGAACAGTCGAAACCGAAGCCGAAAGTCAGAACGAAGCCGAAAACGAGCGCAAAAACGAGGAGAAGGAAATGAAGTATATTTTTGTTACCGGTGGTGTGGTCAGTTCATTGGGCAAGGGTCTCACGGCGGCGGCCTTGGGCACGCTGCTGGAGCACCGCGGGCTCAAGGTCGTGCTGCAGAAGTTCGATCCCTACCTGAATGTCGACCCGGGCACGATGAGCCCCTATCAGCATGGCGAAGTCTACGTGCTGGAGGACGGCGCGGAGACCGATCTCGATCTCGGCCACTACGAGCGTTTCACCTCGGCGAAGCTTTCGCGCAAGAACAACCTGACCACCGGGCAGATTTACGAGGCCGTGCTCCGCAACGAGCGGCGCGGCGATTATCTGGGTAAGACGGTGCAGGTCATCCCGCACGTGACGGATGAGATCAAGCAGCGCATCCGGCAGGTCGGCCAGTTCCAGGATTGCGACGTGGTCATCACCGAAATCGGCGGCACCACGGGCGACATCGAGGGGCTTCCTTTCCTCGAGGCCATCCGCCAATTCGCGCTCGAGGTCGGGCACGACAACGCGCTCTTCATCCACGTCACGCTGGTGCCGTTCATCAAGGCGGCGGGCGAGCTGAAATCCAAGCCGACGCAACAAAGCGTGGCGAAGCTGCGCGAGATCGGTATTCAGCCGCACATTCTGATTTGCCGCACGGAACACTCCATCGATCGCGAACTGCGCGCGAAGCTTTCCATGTTCTGTAACGTCCCGCCCGAGGCCGTGATCGAGGAGAAGGATGTCGCGCACACGATTTACGAAGTGCCGCTCATGCTCCAGCGCGAGAAGCTGGACGAGTTGACGGTGAAGCATTTCAAGCTCGACCTGCCCCGCGCCGACATGACCGCCTGGCGCAGCTTTGTCGACCGGATCATCACGCCGAAGCATCGGGTGAAGATCGGCGTGGTCGGCAAGTACATGGAAAACCAGGACGCCTACAAGAGCATCTATGAGGCGCTGACCCACGCCGGCGCGGCCGCCGATGCCGGCATTACGCTGACGACGGTGGACGCGGAGGAGATCGAGGAGCATGGCGCGGCGAAGTACCTGAGCGGGCTCGACGGCATCCTGGTTCCCGGCGGCTTCGGTGTTCGCGGCGTCGAGGGCAAAATCCTTGCCGCCCGCTACGCGCGCACGCAGAAGATTCCCTACTTGGGCCTTTGTCTCGGCCTGCAAATCGCCGCGGTCGATTTCGCGCGCGATGTGCTCGGCCTGACCAAGGCACACAGCACCGAGTTCAACACCGAGACGCCCGATCCGATCGTCTCCATGCTCGACGAGCAGAAGAACGTGGTGAAGCTCGGCGGCACGATGCGCTTGGGCGCCTCGGTCTGCCATCTCATCCCGGGCACGAAAATCCAGCAGGCCTACGGTACGGACCGCGCCACGGAACGGCATCGTCACCGCTACGAATTCAACAACGCCTACCGCGAGAAAATGGAAGCCCACGGCATGATCGTCTCCGGCGTCACGCCCGACGGAAAACTGGTCGAGCTGATCGAGCTGGCCGACCACCCCTGGTTCGCCGCCTGCCAGTTCCACCCCGAATTCCAATCCAAGCCGAACGCCCCGCACCCCCTCTTCAGCGGGTTCGTGAAGGCAGCGGTGGCGAATGGGGAGAAATAAGAGCATTGGCTCATAGTTGATATTCGAGTAAGGTTCGCCCATGAGTCACCTCCACCGGATTACGTTTAATCCCAAGCAATGTGGGGGAAGGCCCTGCATTCGGGGAATGCGGATTCGCGTGGTCGATATTCTGGAACTCCTCGCTGCTGGGGTTTCGGAAGCTGAAATCCTTCAGGATTTTCCGGATCTTGAGGCCGAGGATATTCGGGCCACGCTCCAGTTTGCTGCTGCCCAAGCTAATCACGCCATATTGAAAGCGGCCTAGACCGTGCAATTTGTAGTTGATGCCCAACTGCCACCTTTACTGGCACAGGCATTGACTCAAGCGGGTCATCCTTCCGTTGCGGTGCGTGAGATTGGTTTGCGAGAGGCAGAGGACGCGTCAATTTGGAGTTACGCCGCAAATAACGGGCTCGCCATTATCACAAAGGACGAAGATTTTCCGAATCTCGTCGGGCGAACGTCCCACGGCCCGGTTGTTGTTTGGCTGCGGTGTGGGAACATTTCCAACCGATCGCTTCTGCAGTTTCTACTGCCATTGCTCGACGACATTGCAGAAAGAATTTCGGCTGGCGATCGGTTAATCGAGGTGGGGTAACCAATCCACTCTTCCAAGTTTCACCCACGCAAAATAAAGCGGATTCCGGCTACAGTCATAGCCGTAGCTGATCGACGACCACGACATTAATGACATCCCCGTCCCGCGGCGCGGGACGGCGACTAGCTTACACCAACCCAGCGTCCTGATCGGCCTCGAGGAAGCCGTGCAGGTGGCGGATGCGGGTCGGGTGACGCATCTTGCGAAGCGCCTTTGCCTCGATCTGGCGGATGCGCTCGCGCGTGACGCGGAACTGGCGGCCCACTTCTTCCAGCGTGCGGCTGTAGCCATCGACCAGGCCGAAGCGCTGTTCGAGGACAGCGCGCTCGCGTTCCGTCAGCGTATCGAGCACGTCGCGGATTTTTTCCTTCAAGAGGGCGTAAGCCGTCATCTCGGAGGGATTCTCCGCCGACTTGTCCTCGATGAAATCGCCGAACGTGGTGTCGTCGCTGTCGCCCACCTGGGCCTGCAGCGAGATCGGCTGCTGCGCCATGCGCAGGACCGCGCGGACGCGTTCCACCGGCAGGCAGATTTCCTCCGCCACTTCCTCGGGCGTGGGTTCGCGGCCGAATTCCTGCACCAACTGCTTCTGCACGCGCATCAGCTTGTTGATCGTCTCGATCATGTGCACCGGAATACGAATCGTGCGCGCCTGGTCGGCGATCGAGCGGGTGATCGCCTGGCGAATCCACCACGTGGCGTAAGTCGAAAACTTGTAGCCGCGGCGATACTCGAATTTCTCCACCGCCTTCATTAGGCCCATGTTGCCTTCCTGAATCAAATCGAGGAAGGAGAGGCCGCGGTTCGTGTACTTCTTGGCGATGGAAATGACGAGTCGCAAGTTGGCCTCGACCATCTCGGTCTTCGCCTTGTGCGCCTTGCGCAGCCATTCGACGAGATGATGATGATCGTCATGGAACCGGGCCAGCGGCATGCGCACCTGCTGCTCGATGTCCTGCAACTTCTGCTCCAGCTCGGAGACCTGCGCGTTGTGCTCGCGGCTCTTGCTGCGGGATTTGTGCAATTTCTCCAGCGCGCGCTCGGCCTCCACCAACTCGTGGTGGTGGTGCTCGCACACAATGACAAATTCCTCGGTCACCTTCTGCTTATAATAGAAACGAACGAAAAGCTTTTGCAGCGCGACGTCGGTCTTGACGAATTCCTTCTCCGCCTTGGCCAGCGGTCCGGGATGCCCCGCCGCCTTGACCACCTTGGCGTAGGCCTGGTCGGCTTTCTGGTTCGCGCCCTCGACGCTGCGGACGAGCGCCTTCAGCGTGGCGAGATACTTGTCGCGGCTGTCGATTTTCTTGTCCTGGATGACGCGGTCGAAACGCTCCCGGCCCTGCTCCAGCTTGCGGGCCAGATTCAGATATTCGCGCGCGGTGAAACCGAAGCGGTTGAGGTGCTTCTGCACCATCGACTCAGCGTCTTCAATGCGCTTGGAAATTTCGACTTCCTGCTCGCGGGTCAGTAGCGGCACCTGGCCCATCTGCTTGAGGTACATGCGGACCGGGTCATCGAGAATATCGAGCTTCGCGTCGGTTTTTTCCTCGTCGGAAAGCTCTTCTTCGGTGCCGGCGGCGGTCTGCTTGTAACGGTCAACCTCGGACGCGTCGATGACGTCGATCTCGAGATTGCGCAGGAACATGATGATCGCCTCGAGTTCCTCCGGATTATTAACGCTCTCCGGAATCGCCTCGTTCAGATCGTCCCACGTGAGGTAGCCTTGGTCCTTCGCCAGCTTGACGAGATCGCGCAGGCGCTCCTGGCGCTCCGGCTGGCCGGTCCAGACCGCCTGGACGCCTTTCGCGTCCTTCTCGTGCTGATCGGCCAGCGATTTGGACGGCGTGGCGACGCCCGACTTCTCTTCCGTCTTGCCATTTTTGTGGCCGTTTTTCAGGCCGGCTTTGGCATCCTTGGGATCGGCTTTTTCGCTCTTGGCGTGGCCATTTTTGGCCGATTTGGCAGAGGCGGGCGCCGGTTTGGCGGGGGAAGTTTGGCGGTGGCTTTTGGCGGAGGATTTGGGCGTGATGGAACGGCTCGATTTGGGCATATGTCGTGGGGGGAACAGTGGAAGACGCGGAACTGGTTAGTCTCGACTACAGCAGGCCTGCGGTCAAGGACCTATTTTGAACGAAGGCGAAATATCTTTGAGAGTGAAACAGACCGAAAAAGGACGCTATGGACCAAGATAATATCAAGTGGAATGGCGTGAAAGGGACCGATCTGCCGCTATCAGCCTTTTTTAGACTTCTTCGCCACCTTCATGTTATCGACCAGATTCGGGTACGGGCGACCCGCTTTCTTCGCGGAGGCTTTGGCCTTCGCCTTGTCTGCGGGCGACAACTTGGTGTGACTGGCTTTCTTCGGCGCCGGTTTCTTCCACGGCGCCTTGGCTTTTTTCGCGGCGGTTGTTTTAGCGGCAGGCATTAGGGTTTCCCTCCAAACGTGACGTAGTCGTCGAGGTCGAGCAATTCCATCCAGCCCTTGATGTCCTCGCGGCCTGGGGCGATTTTGTCCACGGCCCCGCCGAAAAACTCGAGCGATTCCTTGTCGCTATCGGGTCCGCGCTTGTCCATCCAGTTGGACCATTGCTCGATCTCCCAAGGCTCGCGCTTGTTCTTCCCGTTGGCGGCAAGCCAGGCAAGGATTTCACCGTCGCCCTTGCCGGACTCGAGTTCCTTGCGCAGCAATTTCGCATCGAAGCCGATGAAGTTGACGATGCGCTGATCCAGTGGGCAATCGTAATGGAACTCGCCCGCCGTGCCGGCGATTTCCGCGCGGCCCTTGTCGAGCATGCGAGGCAGGATGACATATCCGCCCAGGCGACAGCGGGCGCTGCGCGGCGGGCGTTTCGTGAGGTCGGGAGCGGAGATGGTATCAGGCATAATTTTTTGTTAAGTAAGAATCTACTGGGGAGAAAACCGTAGCACAGAAA
>CAZZWT010000161.1:0-7423 GCA_964657775.1 uncultured Candidatus Methylacidiphilales bacterium
GACGGCCTCCTCTTCCTCCCATACCTGCAAGGCGAGCGCACGCCGAACCTGCCGCGCGGCACCGGTGTTTTCCACGGCCTGACCACACGCACGATGACGCCCGCCCACCTGGCCCGCGCCACGATGGAAGGCGTCACGCTCGGCCTCGCCTACGGCCTGCACCGCATGCGCACGCTCGGCATCACGCCGACCGAAATCCGTCTCACCGGCGGTGGCAGCAAAAGCGCGATCTGGCGCCAAATTTGCGCCGACGTCTTCGGTTGCCGCGTCGTCACGCTCGCCGAGTCCGAAGGCGCCGCGTTGGGCGCCGCCATCCAGGCCCTCGCCGTCGCCGATACCAGCAAATCCCTCGCCGCCTGGTCCAACCAACTCGTCCAAGTCAACCCCGCCGACACGACCGAGCCAGCCTCCCCCGCCCCCTTCGACTACGCCGCCGCGCTGGAAAAAGTCACCTCTCTCACCCGCACCCTCAGTGAACGCGGATTTCTCTAGGGTCTGTCCCTGACAGGGCTGCTTCTCCTCCCGTCATTTTGTCTGACCAAGCTCAGTTACCCCGTTTGCGGTCGCATGGTTAAACCTTGCTTTCCTGCCATCCACTCTTTCAATTCGATACCAGTGACAGGGGTCGTTACGCTCAGGTTGTTTACTTCCACCTAGTTTCCGGGCAAGTTGTCGGCCTTGAGTGAGTCCCGACCGGTGGCTTCCGCAGTTCCGTTTTTCTGGGAAAGATGAGCGCGCATTCGCATGTAGCCGTTGTCTTGATCTTTGCTCATAAAGAGCAACTCGAGTGGCATGAGCAGATTTCGTTGGCACAGTGCTACCGGATTCTCCAGAGCCACCCCATCCGGCTGATCTGTCCAGAGGGTCTTGACCTGAGCTCGTATCGGGCGATTGCGCCTCAGCTAATTGTTGATTTTATTCCAAGTCACTGGATGGAAAGTCTCCGCGCTTACAATAGATTAAAAATACTGCCTTGGCTGTATAACCGCTATTCGGACTTTGATTACATTCTGACCTACGAGCTCGATGCCTTCGTCTTTCGAGATGAATTGCTCGAGTGGTGTGCGAAAGGCTTTGATTATATTGGGGCGCCTTGGTTCGAGGGCTACCACCTCGCCACACCGGATTCCCGCCCGTCTGGCGTGGGCAACTCGGGCTTCTCCTCGCGTAGCACGAGTTCCATGCTTCGAGTTTCGCGCAGCTTGCGTTACCAGATTCCAATTTCTGAAGTCCTTCAAATCCGCGCTCGCGGCGGAATGAAGCTGAAAAAAGCGCTGGCCGACATGACCATCCAGAACAATTTCTTCTCATTATTCAACGATTTTACCGGCCAGGAGGATCGCTACTGGGGCGACCTTGTGCGCACTCGATTTCTGTGGTTTCGCGTTGCTTCTTACGAAGAGGCCAGAAATTTTTCATTTGAACTGAATCCGCGCAGGCTTTTTAAGGAGTGTGGGAATGCTCTCCCCTTCGGTTGCCATAAGTGGATGGTGTTTGAGCCGACGTTCTGGCGGGATCCCATTCGCAACTACGGGTACGAAGTTCCCACCTTTTAAAAAAATGGAATATCGACCTGGCCCGACCATTACCAACCTCGGCAAGTACAGCTTTCAAATCGGTGTTTTCCGTAGTTAAATGCCATAGGGAACCACTCCTGTATTTGTCTCTTCTCGATGATCACTTTCCCAAAAATCTCGATCGTCGTTCCGAACTTCAACCAGGCGGCGTTTTTGGGGAAGACCCTGGATTCCATTTTAACGCAGGCTTACCCCAACTTGGAGTTGATCCTGATCGACGGCGGGAGCACGGACGCCAGTCTCGGCGTCATAGCCGAATATCAGGACCGTCTCGCCTATTCCATCAGCGAACAGGACAAAGGGCATCACGACGCCGTCAACAAGGGATTTGCCCGGGCGACCGGCGAAATTTTGGGCTTCTTGAATTCGGATGACAAACTCTTCCCAGGCGCCCTTCGAATCGTCGGCGAGGCTTTTGCCTCCTATCCCAACGTCGATTGGACCACGATCCTTCTTCCGTCTTACTGGGACGTTACAGGAAGCTGCTTCGGGGTTTGTTCCATGTCCCGCTACAGCCGCAGCTCGCGGAACCTGAAACTCGACCGAGTTCCTGTCCTGAATCGCCTCTTGCGGGAGACCGTCGGATACCCGGCACGACGACTGGTGCGCACCAATCCAGGAAGCCAGCAGGCAACGTGGCAGTTGCAGGATTACCGTTTCCTGTGACCCCCGCGAGAATGCCAACACCAACGAAACTCGTCGGGCAGGCTTTCCGTTGATGCAAATCAAATCGATGCCCTTGGCCCCCACCTTCCTCATCTACCGCACCGGATTTGCGCCGACGAACGGGCACTCCGTGCAACTGGAACGCCTCTTCCGCCAGGCGGGAATGAGCCTGGTCCACCTGATGTGGTATTCGAGCGAGGCGGGCGCCCAATCGGTTCCCTGGGTCATCGACACCACGGTGAAGCTGGTCAAACTTCCCGCCCCCTTTACCCCTTTGAGCCGTACCTGCCAGCGGGTAAAACATCTTTTTTTTCGGCCTTGGTGGTACAGGAAAAAATTCGATTCCGCCCGGCTGGCCCGTGAGCTCGCCGCCATTCCCATCAAACCCCGCCAAGCCTACGTGAATTTTTTTTCGGAACCCGAGGCGGCCATGGCGGAAACGCTTTGGGATTCGGTCGGCCGCCCGCCCTTTGTCCTCCACATCGTCGATATCCTCGAACCGGGCCTTTCCGTGGAGAAAACGCCGCACTTCGTCCGCATGATCCGAGCGGCGAGCCACGTCCTGTGCCTGAATGGCCTCATCCAGCGCGAGATGGCAAGACTGGGCGCATGCACCACCAGTCTCTTTCCGTTGTGCTCGGATCTGACCATTGCCCCCCGCACCGCACCGCCGCTTCCGCTCAAAATCGTCATGAGCGGCGCCCTCTACGCGCCGGTCCTGAACGGGAATCGCGCCCTTCAGCTCCTGGCCGATATCTGGCCGCGCGTGATCGACGCTTTCCCCGGGGCGCAACTTCATTATTCCGGCGCGGCGGGCCGTGCCCTGCCCGAGGCCATGCGGCCTTACGTTCACGATCATGGGCTGCTGAATACCGACGACTACCGGCAACTTCTTGGCTCGTGCCATGTCGCCTACGTTCCCGTCTCGCATCCCGACGACAGCATGCTGCGCTATTCGCTCCCCTCGCGCATCCCGGATTACTTGATCCTCGGCCTGCCCGTCATCGCCTGCGTGGGCCCGGATACCGGCATGTACGATTTTTTTCAAACTACTCCTCCGGAGACGAGCCGCGTGATCCAAACCGGCGATGAATTTCTCGCCGCGCTCGAGTTCCTTGCCCGCGATGCCCGGCAGTGGGAGAACGCCTCTCACATCGCGACGGCCTATTCGCAGAAAACCTTCGCGGTTGAATCCGCGCGCCAACTCCTCTTCGATCGCCTGAATGCCGCCGGCAATTCCCAGCCCGGGACATGACCGCCATCACCCCAACACCCACCGATGAAAAGTCTCGATCGCCTCGTAATCGGGCAGCCCGAGTGCGTCGAATTGGCGGCTGGTGGCACGGGCGGAATCCTCGGCGCGCTGGCCGGGGGCGCGGTCGTCACCAGCGGCTTTGCCGCGCTGGCTTTCGTGCTGGTTGAACGCGCGCTGTTTGCAAGCGAGCTCCGCGGGGCTGAGCGGCACGGCCATGTCAACTTCGTGGATGGGCCACTCCCCCCACGCGCCGCGATAGAGCCACGCCTCGCACTCCGCGAACCAGGGCGCGCCCTTCACCTGCCGCAGCGCTTGTGTCAGGATTTCGAGACAAATGCGGTGTGTACCGTGTGGATCGGCCAGGTCGCCCGCCGCGTAAACCTGGTGCGGCTGGATTTTTTCCAGTAGCCGCGCGGTAATCGTGATGTCCTCCGCGCTCACCTGCCGGTAGACCTCGCCCGCTTTCTCGTAAAACGGCAGGTCGAGGAAATGCAGACCGTCCGGGTCAACGCCGCAGACGCGCGCCGCCGCCTTCGCCTCGGCCCGGCAAATCGTCGCCTTCAGCGTACGCCACTGCCGCACGTCGCCGGGATCCTGCGGCAAATGGATGCCACCAACCTGCTCGTGAAAATCCAGATAGCGCTGCAAAATCTCGTCCTTCACGCTGCCGCTGCCGGAGACCTGGTAGGCGATGTGGACCTCATGCTTGTGCTCGGCCAGCCGCAGCAGCGTGCCGCCCATGGAAAGCACATCGTCCCCCGGGTGCGGCGAGAAGATCACAATGCGCTTCGGGTAAACCGCCGCAGAGGAACTGCGCAGGACCCGCGGCTGCACCGCTTTCGCGCCGGTATCGTCCGGCGGCTTGCCGCCCGGCCAGCCGGTGATCGTGTTTTGCAACTGCCGGAAAACGCGCAGGTTGATTTCGTAGGCGTTGCCGTATTGGGAGAGCAGCTCCTGCAAATCGTGACTGTTGTAATCCTCGTCGGTCAGCTTGAGGATCGCCTTGCCCGTCTTGCGCGCGAGCCAGTTCACCGCGCGGCGCAGCATGGCGTCGGTCCAGCCGAGCCCCATTTCGGCCAGCGGCCCGACGAGCCACGGCGTCTGGTTCCGCGTCAACTGGCTGGCCGCCGCCGCATCGAGCACCATCAGACAATTCTCGTGGTCCTGGAGATAAGTCGCCGTCACCTCCGCGCTCACTTCGCCCTCGACCGCGCGCGCGACGATACCCGCCTTGTGTTCGCCAAACGCCATAATGACGATGCGCCGCGCCTGCAGGATCGACTTCACGCCCATCGTCACCGCCGTGCGCGGGACCAGTTCCTCGCTCTGGAAATCCTTGATCGCATCGAGCCGCGTCAGCCGGTCCAAGTGGATCAGTCGCGTGACGCTGCGGCGCGACGAGCCCGGCTCATTGAACCCGATGTGGCCCGTGCGCCCGATGCCAAGAATTTGCAAATCGATCCCGCCCGCCTCGACGATTTTCTTCTCGTACTTCTCGCACGCCGCCGCTACCTCCCCGCGCGAGCCCGAGCCGCTTGGGATATGAATCTGGCTCTCCGGAATATCGAGGTGATCGAAGAGATGCTCGCGCATGAAGCGGTGGTAACTTTTCGCATGCTCCGGCGAGATGGGAAAATATTCGTCGAGGTTGAACGTGACGACGTTGCGGAAGCTGAGCCCCTCCTCGCGATGAATCCGCGCCAACTCCTGATAAACAAAGATCGGCGTGGAGCCCGTCGCCAGCCCGAGCACGACCTTGAGTCCATCGGCTTCACGTTCGCGCACGAGTTGCGCGATCTCCTGCGCCACCCGCGCTGCTGCGGTCCGGGGCTGCTCGAAAATGACGACGGGAATATGCTCCCACTTGGAAGTCTCCAGCGAGGAGGATGACGCATCCTGGTACCACGAGGTATTCATTGCTCACCTCCACTATACCCAGGCCGAAGCGACTACCAACTCCTTCCTCACAGCCAGATAGAAATCACCAAATACGGATGAGGTGTCCCCAAGTTCGACCAAGGAGTCAACTCGGAGAGCGACAAGGATCCGACTCCGGGCAGCCGCCACGAAATTGTTACCTTGTCGAAGGTGGATAGGACTTGCCAGTGACAAGCCTGGGCAAGAAGATCGCGGAGCTGGTGTGTCAACCACTTCCAGACCGTCAACCTCGAGTCAAATGGGAAATCTCGGTGAGAACAAAAACGTTCATTCTCACGCTGGTGCTAAGCTTATGCACCGTGCCGCATGCTTGGGCCGACGGACTGAAAGCCCAGTACTATAACGGCATCCTTTTCAACTCCCCGCCGGTGGCGACTCGCGTTGATGCGCAGGTCAATTTCCGTGCCGCAGGATCAACCCCGGTCTCGGGGATCACGGCAGGAAATTATTGCGTTCGTTGGACAGGCCAGTTCACGCCGCAGTACTCCGAAGCTTACACGTTCTATACCGTCAGCAGCGGGGCCGTGCAGGTCACCGTCAACGGCTACCAAGTCGTGGCCGATCTCTATTATCATGGCAGCACGGAAGACTCGGGCACGATGGCGCTTCAGGCCGGTCACGCGTACCAGATTCAGGTCGATTACGTCTCCAATACGAGCAGCGACGGAATTACGCTTTCCTGCGCGAGCCCGAGCGAGGCCCGGCACATCATCCCGGCTTCCGAACTGAGTTCCGCGACGCCCGCCACTACGCTGCCCAATCAAGGCATCCCGGCGGGTCCGGGCACGTCCGATCCCTCGACGAAGCATTTGGTCCGGACGAGCAAAAACGTGATTTACGCCTTCGCCACCGGCTCGACGGCCTACCCAAGGACTCCTAGTTCGACCATGGGCGTCTACATGGGAAATCAAGCCGGGACGCCCACCTTTTTTTCGGTGCAGGACGCCGCTCATGCCCCGGGTGGCGAGGTCAATTCCGTCAGCGTGGCGATCGACGGCAATGATCTGATCCATGTCATCTGGATCAACCGAAGCGGCGCGATCAATTACGCGACCTTCAATACGACGACGAATCTCTGGGGCACGACCACGCTGCTGGAAAACAGCGGCTGGACGAACTTCAATCAGGGAGATGAAGGCGTCAATATCGCGCTCGACGCCAATGGCGTTCCTCATGCGGTTTGGAGCGTTCTTTTGTCCAATGTCCTGCGCATCCACTACTCGAACAAACTGACGGGGAATTGGAGCACGCCTGTTTTGATCGATACCGGCGTGAAGGTTGCCTCCTGGCACCCGACCATGGCCTTTGCGCCGAATGGAAATCTGGTGACGGCATGGATCGATGGCGACAACGGCTACGACTCCGGCCTCATGCGCACGCGCGTGCGGCTGGCCAGTGGCACTTGGCAGTCACCGATCACGTTGAACGATACTGCCCTCAGTGCGCTCGACAATGGTCCCTCGTTACTCGTCACCAGCGATGGTACCTATCACCTCACTTTCAACAACGCGCTCAACCAAATCCGCTATTATTACAACACGGGCGCGGGCTGGGTGGGAGACGAGCAGCCTCCACTCCAAGTCACGCACGATCCGGTCCTCGGTCCGGACGGCTCCGGCGGACTTTTTATCTACGGACACGGCACCCCGCAGGATAATTTTCGCCTAGAAGGCTACAACACCTACCGGTTCCACAAAAGCGTGGGAGCCACCAACTGGGATCCGTGGACGCTCATTGCCGCCGGCCCTCTCGACGATGCCTCCAGTTCGCGTTGGGCTCAGTTCTTCCAGAATTTCCCCCAGACAATCGATTACACGTTTTGGTCAGTGCCTGGCCCCGGGGGCGGCACCGACTATTGCCTTTACCTTGGCAGCGGAAACGCGGTCGGGTTGAGCCAGACCCAGCAGAGCTTTTTTGCCAGCACGACGCCCGCCAACACGGCGACCAGCGATGGTGTGACCTACGAACTCGGACTGAAGTTCGTATC
>CAZZWT010000162.1:0-7386 GCA_964657775.1 uncultured Candidatus Methylacidiphilales bacterium
CCGAACACGGAAGTGAAACGAGCGTTCGCCGATGGTAGTGCATCTATAGGTTGTGCGAGAGTAGGTCGTTGCCAGTATTACGAACCCCGAGGAAGGAAACTTCTTCGGGGTTCTTTTTTGCCGCTTTATTTGCCAGAAGCGGATCGCGACTATATGGACTGTGCTCAGATACAAGGCGCTCCATGGCGACGCGGGAGTTTCCCGCTATCGATCAGGGAAGGACTTCATCGAGGTCGAATTTCAAGATGGATCGACTTACCTCTACACAAGCACGAGCGCCTCGAAAGCCTCGATTGATAGGATGAAGGAGCTCGCGATGAGAGGGGTGGGTTTGACCACCTACATCAATCAAAACGTGCGCGGCCGTTATGCGGCGATATTGAAATAAAGTCGGACGAGTTGAAGAGCGGGCGCTTCGTCGGCGGGACAGTGCCATTCACAAAATGAGAAGCGCCTTGGGTTTCACTTATTTTTCGCGATTCCCAACCGATAATTTGATCAGATCGTAATCAAGTCCCCGGTCAGCGTTGTCATAGACGACAATTCTCGCCCGACATTACACCGTCAGGTTGATGTGTTGGCCTGGCGTCAAGTTGCCCATAATGGGGCTGGAATAGTTGTCCCGGGCACCGAAAGGTACCCAATGTTCGCTCTCGATGGGGCGGAGGGGCACCTCTGGCTCGCGTTCAAACGTGGTTTGCGTCACGTCGCGGGTTTGCGTGGAGTGAACTTGGGCGTTGGTGGCATAGGACATGGAACCGGAGGAGATAATCATGCCACCCTCATTGCAAGTTCGGGGCCAGCTTCTGGCGACGTTCCATCCGGAATGTGACACGGTTACGAAGCGGCAATGGGATACATGCTGGTGCGTTCGGCTTTCACGGAGTGCCGTCTTTTGCCGCGGGCTTCGGAGCCGAATCCGGCATCTTCATTGGCTTACCAACGGCGCCGTTGCAGACCGCGCACTCGTCCAAGTCGAGGTAGGCCGGCGCATAGATCGTCATCGAGTTATCAGGGCCGGGCTTGTCGTGGCGGAAACTCTTCAACACATCCATACCCTGCTGGCGTTTCTCGTCCAGTTTGGCGAGCAAGGCCGTACGATCCGTCGCGGAGAGATGTTGAGCATCCATCCGGCGGGCGATCCACTCCTTCACCAACGCATTGATCACGGCTAGGCGCTGACGCGGGTCGCCGCTGAAGAGTTGCTGGTGCTGGATCGAGGTCAGCCCCGACCCAAAGGTCGCGGAGTGTCCTTCCTTCAGACTGAAGAAAACTTCCGGCCGGGAACGATACGCCTCCAGCGCCCACACCGTCGCCATGCAGACCGGGCAGGCGTAAATAAAATGGACGCGTGTCCAGTGATTCGGCCCCTTCAGCAAGATCTGATCGATGTCCCCGTTCGACACGCCGTCCTCATAGCAGCCCTCCAGCACACTGTAGAAAATGAATTGCGTGGCCGGGTCGAATTCGTTCCGGAGATGGTCCGCCGTTTGAGCAGGCAAGGGCAGCAGGGCCGCGAACATCAGAGCGAGCAAGCGAGTCAGTCGTTTCACCTCCCAACTATGCGTCCACTAGGGGGAAAGTTGTCAGAAAATTGTAAATGCTGGCGATAGGTTGCCAGAATGAGTTGGAACGGTATTTGGTCCATCGCCCAAAGTGCGATGGTCGGCTTGCTACCGTCCGCGGGACTGCTATTTCCTTGCCGCTTCGCGCTGCATTTGGCTTCATACTAAGATGTTGAAGGCGTGTCTCGTTTGGGCGTTAGTGGCCCTGTTGATGGCCCTGCCGGCGCGGGCCTTCGATTGGGAGACGGCCACCTCCAACGGCCGCGAATACGTCTCGCTCCGCTCCTTCTGCCAGTTTTACGGGTTCGATTACCGCGCGCCGTCGGGCAACGACCGCTTTACCAGCCGCAACACCGCCGGGCACTCCATCAGCCTCAAGATCGGTTCGCCCGATGCCTACATCGATGGGGTTCACTATGTGATGAGCTTCCCCATCGAGGGCGGCGACCACGACTGGCTCGTCTCGCGCATGGACACAATCAAGCTCTTCGAGCCCGTCCTGCGCCCCACCGAAATCTCCGGCCGCCACACCATCCGCGGCGTCGTCATCGACGCGGGGCATGGCGGCTCCGACAACGGCGCCACCAGCCGCCTCGGCTCGGAAAAAAACTATACGCTCGATACCGCCTACCGCCTCGACGCTATTTTGCGCGGCGCCGGTTTGAAGACCGTCTTCACCCGCCGCACCGATGTCTTCGTCGATCTCTACGAGCGCGCCCACATCGCCTCGCTTTATCCCGACTATGCTTTCGTCAGCATTCACTTCAACTCCGCTTCGGAAGAGGCGCGCGGGCTGGAGACCTATTGCCTCTCGCCCCGCGGCGCGGCGTCCACCTCTTCGGCCTACCTCACCCGCGGCGATATCCAAAAACTGCCCGGCAACGACTATGACACGCAGAACATCCTCCTCGCCTCCATGGTCCATTCCGAGATCATCAAGCTGAACCCGAATGACCAATCGGCCGATCGCGGTGTGAAGCGCGCGCGCTTCGTCGTCATCAAACAGAACGTTCTCCCGGCCATTCTTGTCGAAGGCGGATTCGTCTCCAACCACATGGAAGCCGCACGGGTCAACCAGGCCGACTATCGGCAGCACCTGGCGCAGGCCATTGCACGTGGCGTCATCAAGTTTGCGAATTCCGAGGGCGATCGCCATACCCCGCTGCCCGGCACGGGACTCGACGCCGCGCCGTCCGTGGTTAAGCCGAGCGCGCCCACGCCTCCTCCCGCTCCGGCGGGTAGGGCCAACGATCCGCTGAATAAAAACAAGAACGCCAAGCCGGGCGTTGCGACCACGGCATCGGCTGCCGCAACGACGAATGCGGTTGCGAACCCGGTGGCACCGACGACCACCGCTTCCTCGCACACCAAGGCGAAAAAGACGAAGGACAAGAAAACTGCTTCTGTCACGACCAACGCGGCACCGGCTGCACCCACGCCTCCGCCCGCATCGACTCCGGACACAGCGACAACAAAGCCTGAGACTCCCGCGCCGGCAACCGCACCGGAAACGAGCTCGGTCACCAAGATGGATTTGAAAGAACCGACGCCGCCGTCGCCTTCGCCCGGCGCGGACAAAGCCGCGGCGGAGCCGGACGAGCCGCCGACCGTCAACATCTACCCCACCGGACCTTCGACCAACGCGCCCGCAGCGAAGGCTCCCACCAGCGAGCACGAGCCGTGATGGATCCCGAGTGCGAGCGTCCGATCGGCGCCTTCGATTCCGGCGTCGGCGGCCTGACCGTGGTCCGCGCCATGCGCGAGCTTTTGCCGTCGGAGCAAATCCTCTATCTCGGCGATACCGCGCGTGTGCCCTATGGCAATAAATCGCCCGACACCATCATCCGCTATTCGCGTGAGATCATGGCGTACCTGCGCAGCAAAAACGTGAAGGCGGTCGTTGTCGCCTGCAATACTGCGTCGGCCCACGCGCTCCCGATTTTGCAGAAAGAAGCGACCGTGCCGGTGATAGGGGTGATCGCGCCCGGCGTCGAGGCGGCGCTGGCCGCAACGCGCAACGGACGCATCGGCATCGTCGGCACGCAGGGCACGATTCGGAGCGACGCTTATCAAAGCCTGCTGCGCCGGTTACGGACCGATGTCACCATTACCGCCGTGGCCGCGCCGCTGCTCGTCTCGTTGGTGGAGGAGGACTGGCTTTCGCATCCCGCCACGCAATTGATTCTCGAGGAATATTTCGCGCCGATGAAGGCCGCGCAGGTGGATACCGTAGTCCTCGCGTGCACGCATTATCCGCTGCTCAAGGAGCAGGCGCAGCGCGTGCTCGGGCCTGCTGTTGTCCTCGTTGATTCCGCCCAAAACGCCGCGGCGGCCCTGGCGCAAAAGTTGAAGGCGGAGGGTCTCAATTGTTTCCCGCGTCCTGTTCACGGGAAAATCACGATCTGCTCGACCGACGTGCCTGCACAGTTTTTGCGCCTGGCGGAACGGTTCCTCGGGGAGGATATCTCCGCCATCGAGCAGGTTGTGGTAGGGTAAAAGTTTACCTCGTCGCCTGCCACCTGGGCCGATCGCTCCAGAAGCTGTAATCGCCCCAGCCCGGCGGCGTGACGTTGTGAGTCGCGAGCGGGAAAGTGGGCGGCGTAGTGGCTCCCAGCACGACTTGGTTCCACTCCTTGTATTCGCCCGAGGTGAAGTCGGAGAGTTTGCCTTCCCAACTTACCGGCGTGAGAATCATGATGCCGGTGGGGCAAACGTTGTCGTAATAATTTTGAAACTCGGCGAGCGAGTCGGGCAGCCAGAGCGAGGCGCGATCGGCGTACCAGGCGGTGGCCCAGGGCATGTCCGTGGTCACCCACTCGTCGGGCTGCGCGCATTGGCCGAAGGTCTTGATCAGAAACGGCGCGTAGGGCGGGTAGGGATAGTAGGTGTTGCTGGGATTGCTGAGCGTGACGAGCACCGGCGCGAGGATGACCACGACGGTGGTGAAGACAATCAGGTTATACAGAAGCCGGATTTGGATGGCCAGGCGATCGAGCAGGATGAAAAAGTAGGCGGCCCCGATGACGACCATGCAGGGGAACAGGATGATCACGATATTCCACGGGCCAATTGCTTCTGGCTTGGCCGAGGCGAGGTTGTTGGCCGCGATCAGGGCAATAGCGCAACCGAAGAGCAGCCAGTGAAAGAGGCGGGTCCGGCGTCGCTTAAACTGATGGAGGATGGAAGCGCCGAAGAGCAGGATGAAAGGGCTGGAGCCAAGGAGTTCCCACGCATGATCGAAATTCCAGAGAAAGCCGGACGTTTCCTTTTTGATGACAGAGCCGAACAGGTGCTGGTAAGTGGGAATACCCGTGGTGCAAAAGAGTTCGTTGCCCTTGTAGCCTTCCTGGCCATACAAAACCAGGTTGATATTGGACCCGAGCGGATTTCCCGAGACGGAATTTTCATGGATAAACCAGGGCGTGACCATGCCGATCACGATTAGCGCGAGGGCGGCATAGAGAAGAAAGCTTCCGCGCGGCATGATCAGCAGAAAAAGGAAGAGCGGCAGCAGCAGGACCAGAACGTGCAGCCGGGTCAAGCAGGCAAAGCCGAGAAGAACCGCCGCGGCCAGACCCCAGAGCCAGGCGGGGCCGAAGGATTTGTCTTCATCGGCGAAGCAGGCCTCCCCGATGCAGAAGACCTCAAGCACGCACATCAGCGCGGCCGTGACCAGGAAGGTTAGCACGGTGGTGGACATCGCGGTGAGGGTGTAATGCCAGACGAGGTCGGAGCCGAGAAAGGCGATGAGCGCAAGCCAGGCCACGCGGCTGTCAAAGAGGCGATGCCCCAAGGCGAAAACAAGGAGCCCGGTCAACAGCATGAAGACTTGATTTAAGAAGGGGATGAGCCGGTCAGGCGAGTAGAGGCGACCCTGGGTCATGGCCGTTGCCACCTGGTCGAACTCGGGATGGACGACGCGAAAGTAAGCCGCCAGCAGCAGGGGATAGCCCGGGGCGTTGTAGGTGTCCGGAACGATTCGGGGCGCGCCCGGCGGGAAGCGGTCGGGCGGGAAAAGATCGCGCGGTTTGCCCGATGAGAGGCTCTGTGTGGTGGCGTAATCGCGCAACTGGGCGAGCGCCTGCGGGCGGAGGAATTCCGTGGTGAAGCCCTGGTGCCGGACGATCTGGCGTGCCAGTTGTGCGTTGTCCATCGATTGCTGGTCGTTCAACCCGTGAAAAATGAGGTAGTCGTAGGCGCCGCCGATGAGGGCGAGAGTCACCAGCAATGGGACAAGGCGGATCAGAATCTGGCCCTTGCCGACTTCGACGGCTTGCAGGGTGGTGAGCAGGAAATTCATTTCGGGTCCATTTGATAGGTTTTGATTTTGCGGTGTAGCGTGCGGCGGCTGATGCCTAGCATCTTGGCTGCATCGGTCACGTTGCCATCGCTCAGGCGAAGGGCTTGCTCGATGAACGTCTTCTCCATTTTTTCCAGGTTCAGGTCGGCGGCGACCGGGTCTGTGCCGCTCGTGGGGCCGCGCGCACCATCGGGCAGGCCCTGCACGCGCTCGGGCAGGTCGCGCAGGCCGATACGTTCGCCACGGCAGAGAACGACGGCGCGCTCGACGGTGGCGCGCAACTCGCGGATATTGCCAGGCCAATCGTAACGCAGGAGAACGTCCTGCGCATCGGCCGAGAGGCCGGAGATTTTCTTTTGATTTTGCCGGGAGAATTCCTGGAGGAATGCGTTGATCAGAAGCGGAATGTCCTCGCGCCGCTCGCGCAGGGGGGGCAGGTGGATGGGCACGACATCGAGGCGGTAAAAAAGGTCGTCGCGGAATTTGCCCTCGCGCACCATCCCCTCGAGGTTCTTGTTCGTCGCCGCCACGACGCGCACATCGACCTTGATATTGGCGTTGCTGCCGACGCGCTGGATGGTTTGTTCGCCCAGCACGCGCAGGAGTTTCACCTGCGTGGCTGCGTCGATCTCGCCGATCTCATCCAGAAAAATGGTGCCGTGGTTGGCTTCCTCGAAGCGGCCCGTGCGGCGTTCGGAAGCGCCGGTGAACGCGCCCTTCTCGTGCCCGAAGAGTTCGCTTTCGAGCAGTTGCGGCGAGAGCGCAGCGCAGTGCACCGCGACGAAGCGCGCGCTCTTGCGCAGGCTCAGCATGTGGAGCGATTGTGCGACGAGTTCTTTGCCCGTGCCGCTTTCGCCCTCGATCAAGACGGTGGCGCTGCTGGGCGCGACCTGGCGGATGCGGTCGTAGATCGCGACCATGGCGGGCGCGTTGCCGATCAGTTTCTCGAGGCCAAATTTCTTGTCGAGTTCCTCGCGCAAATGGCGATTCTCCGTTTCAACTTTGCGCGAACGCAGGGCGCGGGCCAGTACGGCGTCGAGCTTCTCGAGGTCAAGGGGCTTGGTGACGTAATCGTAGGCGCCCCGTTTCATCGCCTGCACGGCGACTTTTTCGGAACCATACGCCGTCATCAAAACGGAAACGGGCGGATGCGGTAGCGAGCCTGCGCGGGTGAGCAGATCGAGACCCTCTTCGCCGCCCATGAGGCGGAGGTCAGTGAGGAGAACATCGACCGGTTGGGACTCGAGCAAATTCATCGCGGTGGTCACATCGGGTGCGAGATAAATATCGAACTTGCCGTCGAAGTAGCGGCGCAAGCCGTCGCGCGTGTTCTTCTCGTCCTCGACGACGAGCAGAGTGGGAAGATTATCGTTCACCGGCGTCATGCGAGGAAGAAGGTAGCCGGCGCAGGCCCTCGCGCCGGAGCGGTTGCGCGAGCACGCGCGACCGCCAGGATTCTCGCATCAGAACAAGCGCGTCCTTTGTTCAATCGGACACCAAGGCGTCCCGAAGCCGGGGCGC
>CAZZWT010000163.1:0-7318 GCA_964657775.1 uncultured Candidatus Methylacidiphilales bacterium
TCATCGAAGGCGTTATCGTTCTTCGCATCAATGGCCAGCGCCGCATTGTAATCCGCCAGCGCGGTATCCAAGTCGCCTTGAAATTTCTCGGCATTGCCGCGATTGTTGAGCGCGTTGGAATTCTTCGCGTTGATCGCCAGCGCCGCGTTATAATCGGCCACCGCCTTGGCCGGTTCGCCCTTGTGGTACCACGCCAGCCCGCGTTCGTTCAGGGCAGCGTCGTCCTTCGGATCGATCGTCAGCGCCTCATTGAAATCGACAATCGCGCCATCCCAATCCAGCTTCTCCGATTTTACCTCGGCGCGGTTGACGTAGGCATCGCCATACTTCGGGTTGAGCTTGATCGCCGCATCGTCGTCCTCGATCGCCCCGGTCGTGTCGCCCTTGTCGTCACGTGCGATCGCCCGGTTGTAAAAGAACTCGTCCGTTTTCGGATTGAGCGCGATCGCCTGGGTGTAATCGGCAATCGCCTCCGCCACCTCGCCCTGGTCGCGCTCGGCCACGCCGCGATCGTTGTAAGGCTGCGCCATCTTGGGATCGATTGCGATCGCCGCGGTATAATCGTCAATGGCCGCCTTGATTTCGCCTTTACGGTAGAGTGCCCAGCCGCGCGTGTTGTAGGCGTAAGGATCGCGCGGGTCGAGCTTTACCGCCACGTTGCCGTCGGCGATCGCACCGTCGTGGTCGTTGGTGTCCTCGCGTGCCTGGCAGCGATTCACGTAGGCGTCCTCCAGCTTGGGGTCGAGCTGGATCGCCTTGGTATAATCCGCGATGGCGCCGTCGATGTCGCCCTTGGCGTACTTGTCGCACCCCGCTTCGTTTAGGGAGACCGCGTCCTTCCCCGTGGAATGAGGCGAAGCTTGAGCCGCACTGGCGCCAACCGAGAGAACGGAAGCCAGTGTCAGCGCTAAGACAGCGACTTGGCGAAAAAGCATGGAGTGATCGTACTGCGAAATGCCCGAAAAACAAGGGTTTCAGAGGGATATTTGCACGACGAAGCTTTAGTGCCGTGGTCTGTTGGACTGATTTGGAAAGCCGCCTAAGCCTTTACGCCATCAGGCAATACCGGTCCGCAGCAGGAATGAATCGCCACCGCCAGGGGCCGCGCGAAGGCCTCCAGTTTCTCGGGTAGATTTTTCTCGCCACCCCATTCCGCGATGCGGTTGACCAGCACGCTGCCGACCACGGCGCCATCGGCCTGTTGGGCCACGGTGCGGGCCTGGTCGGGCGTGGAGATCCCAAAGCCGACACAGATGGGCAAGGTCGTCTGCTTGCGCAGGAGCTCGATCCGGCTGCTGATGCTGGTCGCAACATGTTCCTGCATGCCAGTGACGCCCTCGCGGGAAACATAGTAAACGAAGCCGGTTGCCTTCTCGATGATCTTCGTTATGCGCTCGGCAGGGCTGGTCGGCGCAACCAGGCTGATGCGGCGCAGGCTGCCATCCCCCAGGCGCGAGCCGACGCTGGCTGTGCCTTCCGATTCCTCCGGCGGCAGGTCGAGCACGAGCAGGCCATCGGCGCCGGCCTGGTGGGCATGAAGGCAAAACCGCTCGATGCCGTAGGCGTAAATGAGGTTGAAGTAGGTGTAGAGCACGATCGGGATTTGCGATTGCGCGCGCACAGCGTGCAGGATTTCGAAGACGCGCGGGGTGGTGGTGCCGGCCTCGAGCGCGCGTTGGGCGGAGAGCTGGTTGACCACGCCATCGGCGAGGGGATCGGAGAACGGCACGCCAAGCTCGACGATGTCCGCGCCCGCGCGCTCCAGCGCCCAAACGAGTTCCGGTGTGCGCTCCGGTGACGGATCGCCCGCGGTGATGTAGGCGACGAAGGCCTTTTGGTTGCGCGCGCGAAGCTCGGTGAACTTGCGGTCGATGCGGTTGTCGGAAGTAGAGTTCATTAGGAGCCAAAAATTCGAAGCCCTATAATGAGCAGACCTTCAAAGACGAGTAAAGGGCGCAGCGTGTGCGGAGTCTCAAGACTGTGCGCGAGGTGGGGGGCGTTGCCTCCGGTCAGGATGATGTGGGGCTTGCGCCGGCCTCGCAGCGTGGCGCCTAACTGGGCGATGATCTCCTTGGCGCCGCCTTGGAAGTTGAGCATCACACCGGCACGGATGGCCTCTTGGGTCGTCTTTCCCAGCGCGTTGCGGGGTTTCTTAAGGCGAGTGATTGGCAGTTGAGCGGCGTGTCCGAGCAAGGCGGCTAGTTGGGTTTGCAATCCCGGCGCGATCGCCCCGCCGCAGAACCGACCTTTTTCGTCGAGGACGGTAAAGGCAGTAGCCGTCCCGCACGCGACAATAATCGCGGGATACTGGCCCCAAGCCTGGGCGGACACGGCAGCAGCGAGACGATCCGCGCCGATTTCCGCCGGTTTCGGATAACAAAAAGGGAAGTCGCCGTAGCGGCTAAGTTCCGGCAGCGCAGGCGTCACAACCACGAGCCATTCTCCGAACGCACGCTGGAAGGCTGGGAGCAGCTTTGGTACAACGCATGCGAGAATTGTCGGATGGTTCGGGAACTTTTGTGCGAGCGATTTGATCCACGCGGGATCGGCATCGCTAGTGGCGATATCCCCAGCGGTCCTTCGGGGCCACTTGCGGCCCGCCATCGCCCATTTCAACCGCGTGTTGCCCGCATCGATAAGCAGGAATTCCGGCGCATTTTTTTTCATGGGCCTCAAGCCAGGGTAACGCGGATGTCTTCGACTTCGCCCGGCTCGCATTTAACCTCGATGGTCATGGGCGAGCAGCAGACTTCGCAATCTTCGATGGTGGAGTAATCGCCCTGCGAGGTATCCGCGGTGGAAGTGATGATCTCCCCGCAATGCGGACACTGAAATTGGATTTCGACGAGCACGATTCAGCTTAGAAATCTGTAATCGTTTAACAATAAAAACCGATTGCTATTGGTACAGCTTTGTAGTACAAAGCAAGCAATGACCGACTTCGATTCCGCCAGCAAGCAACTCCGCGTCATCCGTTCCCTGATGGAGCGTGCCACGGTTTATCGTTCCATTTCCGCGCCCACGGCCCTCGTCGGCGGACTTCTCAGCCTCGGCGGGTTTGCCACCGCTTATTATGCAAAGCATCATCGCCAGCATCCGCTGTCTCCCACGGAATTTCTGATCGTCTGGCTCGTGATTCTCGTGCTTACCGGGTTGTCGAATGCCTTCTTCCTCTGGCGAGGAGCAGCGCTCCGCGGCGACAGCTTCATCTCCTCCGGGATGAAGTGCGCGTTCACCAGTCTCGCTCCCGCGTTCTTTTCCGCCGGGTTGCTGACCTGCCTGATCCATCGCCCAATCGAGCTCGCGCTGCTCTGGATTTCCTTTTACGGCATCGGCCTGCTCGCCACGCAACACTTCGCGCCGCGCTCCATCGTATGGCTGGGTCTCACCTTTTGGCTCACCGGCTGCGGCCTCCTTGTGACCTGGAAACATTTCTTCATGCCGAACCCGCACGTCGAGCCCTCCGCCCTGGTCGTTTCCGGCATCATGGCCGCGACCTTCGGCGGCTTTCACCTGGCCTACGCCGCTGCCGTGTGGGCTGTGGGCGAGGAGAAGGAAGATTCGTCCGCGTCGGAAGAATCACCCGCGACCGGGTCCGAGCATGTTTGATTTTGACCGGCTCGACAAACTCATCCATGAAAAAGGGAGGCTCGCCATCATGACCCTGCTGGCCGCCAAGCCGAACTGGCCCTTTCAGGATTTGAAGGCCCAGCTTAAGATGAGCGACGGCAACCTCATCAGCCATCTGCGCACCCTGCACCAGGCCGGCTATGTCGCCTATCGCAAGGAGATCCTGATCCGCCCGCAAACTCGGTACGAACTGACCGACAAGGGCCGGAAAGCTTTCAGCAATTACCTGAAGACTTTGGAGGAGATGGTGAAAAAAGCGAAGGCGCTGTAAGAAAGGCTCTTTATTTGACGATATACTTTGCAAAACAAAGCGACGATTTCAATCAACCCCCAACCATCCCATGCACATTCATTACGGACTCTTATCGGACATGTTACCCCAGGTACAAACGGTCATCCTCATCGGCAACCGCGCAAGCGACCATCTGAAGGAGATGGCGCGCATTGCCGAATTTCGCGGCCGCGCCGCCTACCGGATAGAAAATGCGGCCGAACTGCAACCACGCTGGTTTTGCGGGGTTAAAGAAGTAGGAGTCGTTGTTGGCGCGTCGGGGCTGGACCCGGTTGTGCGCGCTGTGAACGAACGCCTTGATCAGTTTTCCATCGCCCAGGACAAAGGCATGCTGGAAGGGCTGGCGCAATGACACGATAGGATCAAGATCGCGGGCTGGACGCAGGGGTTTTTCAGCAAGGACTGGTCGAGCGATCCGCGGTTCGGTTCGGTTTGGTGCCATCGAAAAAAGAATTGAAGCGAATTGTGCGAGTTCATGAGATAAATTCCCGTGTATGGCCGTGATTATTTTCTGGATCGCAATCGGTGCGGTTTTCGCGGGACTGGCGACGTGGCTGGCGCTGCGGACGCAGACGGCGACGTTGGAGGAACGGCTGGTCGCGCGCGCAAACAAGATCAACGAGATGGAAGCGCGCATGGCGGAAGCGGATGCGGCGCTCGCCTTGGTGCGCGGGGAATTTGCGCAGGCGCAGAAGGCGCTGGTGGAGCTCGACACGCGGTTGATCGAGGAGCGCAAGGCGGCGGCGGAAAAGCAGGCGCTCTTGGAGGCGAGCCGCGAGGCGCTGGTCAATCAGTTCACGGCGCTTTCGTCCGAGGCGCTGCAGAAGAACAACGCGGCGTTCCTGAACCTGGCCAACGCCACGCTGGAGAAATTCCAGGAAGGCGCGCGGAGCGATCTCGATAAACGCCAGGTCGCGATTGATCAACTGGTGAAGCCGGTGCGCGAGACGCTGCAGAAATTTGACACGAAGATCGGCGAGATGGAGAAGTCACGCGTAGAGGCCTACGGCGGCCTGACGCAGCAGGTGCGCGGGCTGGCGGAGTCGCAGGTCACGCTGCAGCGCGAGGCGTCGAACCTGGTCAAGGCGCTGGGCTCGCCGCGCATTCGCGGGCGGTGGGGGGAATTGCAACTGCGGCGCGTGATCGAGCTCGCCGGCATGCTGGAGCATTGCGATTTTTTGGAGCAGACGCATGTTGCAACCGACGAAGGCGCTCTACGACCCGATGTGGTGGTGAAGCTGCCTGGCGGCAAGAGCCTCGTCATCGACGCCAAGACGCCGATGGACGCTTACCTGAAAGCGCTGGAGGCACCCACAGAACCGGAGCGCCGCGCCCTGCTGGCCGATCACGCGCGCAACATCCGCGAGCACATGAAGCTGCTTGGCGCGAAGTCGTACTGGAAGCAATTCCAGCCCGCGCCCGATTTCGTGGTGCTGTTCGTTCCCGGCGAGAGCTTTTTCAGCGCCGCGCTCGAGTTTGAGCCCGACCTGATCGACCGGCAGATCGACGAGAACCACGTCATCCCGGCCAGCCCGACGACGCTGATTGCGCTGCTGCGCGCCGCGGCCTACGGCTGGCGGCAGGAATCGCTGGCGGAAAATGCGCAGAAGATCAGCGAACTTGGCCGCATTTTATATGAGCGCGTGCAGACGATGAGCGAGCATTTTGGCCGGGTCGGCTCCTCGCTGAAAGGCGCGGTGGAAAATTACAACAAGGCGGTCGGCTCGCTGGAAACCCGCGTACTGGTCAGCGCACGCGAGCTGCGTAAGTTGAAGGTGAGCGACTCCGTGGGCGAAATCGAAACGCCGACCCAGGTCGAGGTCGCCCCTCGCGCGGTGACGCTAAATGGCACCGGCGAGTTGCCGCTTTCCGACTCGTCCGCAAAAGGCAAAGCCTGACAGCACGCGGCAACGTCGAATCAGTATTCCCGATACGGTAGGAACTTTCCACTCATGGTGATCCGCACCCGGTCGCCAGCGGGATTCTCCTCCCGTTCCATGTTCATCTTGAAATCGATGGCGCTCATGATTCCGTCTCCAAATTCTTCGTGGATGAGTTCCTTGAAGGTCGTGCCGTAGACACTGACGAGTTCGTAAAACCGGTAGATCAAGGGATCGGTCGGAACGGCGGTCGGTAGTGAACCTCGGTAGGGCGGAATTTGCAGGAGTCCGACCGCTTCGGAGGGCAGGTCCAGCAGTCGCGCCACAGTTTCAGCCTGCGGCTGGGTCAGCGTCATTTGCCCGAGACAGGCGGCGGTAACCCATTCCTTGCTTTTTCCCACGGCTTGGGCGATCTCCTCCCATTTGATTCCCTTTTTTATCCGCGAAGCAATGATCAGTTCGGTAACGTCCAGGCGATTCATAGGAATTTAGATGTTCGGTTATTTGAGCCTTTGATGATAAGGGTGGCCCGGCAGCGAAAAGCGAGCGAGTCCAACGCTCGCCTTACGGCGTGCCGACGCGAATGAATAACGAAACGGACGAACGATCGCCAGCGTAAAATTACCGGATCCAGCCCCAGCGGCTGGTGAAGGGCCAGAAGACGAAATAGCCGCGACCGACCAAATTTTGTCGCGGCACGCCGCCCCAATAGCGGCTGTCCTTACTGTTCGGGCTGTTGTCGCCCATCGCCCAGTAGCAATCGGTGGGGACGTAGTAGGTCTGGGAGACTTCTTTGTCGAAGGCGCCGAAAGGAGGAAGCTGCTCCGGCGTGCCGTCCGCGCTCTTGGGATGAGGGCGAAGGTCATTCGTGATGCCGGTGCACTCGTCCGCACTGACCAGCGAGTAACCCGGGTAACTGTTGCTTTGCGCGAACTCCTTCGCAAACGACGGCGCGGCGTCAGCCGGCTTCCCGTTGAGCAAAAGAACGGGCGGCGTTACCTGCACAATATCGCCAGCCAGCCCGACGCAACGTTTGATGAAATCCTCGCTCCCCTCCTGGCCCTTGCGCTCGTCCGCCAAGCCGGGAATTCCCGCCGTCTTGAAGATGAAAACATCACCGCGGCGCGGTGCATGGAAATTATAGGTCACCTTGTCGACGAGAACCTGGTCGCCGGTCTGCGTCACGTAGTTGGCCAATACTGCGCCGGGAGCGTAAATTTCCTGGTGCGGGTGATGGTCCAGATAGTCGTAGTCGCCATATTCGTAGACGCCGAGTTTGATTTCCGCATCCTGTTTGCGGATCCAGATGCGATCGGTCTCGGTGTTGCCGCGGTCGTCGGTCAACTGTACATCGGTGTATTCCAGCCAGATCGTGAACGAGCCCGATTGCAGGCCGGTGATTTTCCCACCCTGCTTTGTCACGACATGGCCGTAACTTTTGCCGAAGAGCAGAAACTGGTAGGTCTGCGTCAAATAATTCGGCGGCGGTTCAACGGAAGGCTTGGGCTCGATGCCA
>CAZZWT010000164.1:0-7286 GCA_964657775.1 uncultured Candidatus Methylacidiphilales bacterium
GATAAATCACGATGGCGATACTCCGAAACTTTCGGCGGTTCGTCACCCCTTTTTATCCTGACGCTGGGAAGGCACTCGCTTTGATCTCTCGAGATGTGGGAGGCACGAGCGGAAAGGTTTATTCCCGGAAAGAGGATTGCAAGCGGCTGTGCATGAAACAGGTCGACGCTACGATCCGGATCGGTAATCCTCCTGCATGGTCTTCCTGAGGGTGTTTCTCCTGTGGGGACTCGTGTCGGTTCATGTCGTCGGGGCGGCGTTTCTGTTTCGGCGCCTTTTCCCGAGGGAATCGCGATGGTTGGCCTTTGTCATTCCGGAAATCGTCGCCGTGCTCGCGTGTAATTTTGTTGAGCATCATGTGGCCCTCACGGCCCTGCGCCTCCTGCTGCCCGTGACGACGATCGGGTCCATCGTGCTCATGGCGGGGCCCAAGGCTCCCTGGCGGATTATGCGTCTTCCAGTCTGTCTTTTTCTTACTGCATTCGCGTTCCCGCTCGCGATTCGGGCCTTTCGACCGGATATCGTGGATAGCCGCGATGGAATCTATGATCTCGGGATCATCTCGAATTTCATGTTTGGTCAGACTTTACCGGTAGAGGCGACTTGGTTGCCTCCCGTGAAGCTTCTCTACTACTATTGCTTTGAGCATTATGCCGCTTCGGTTCTGATACGTCTGCTGGGTATTGATGTCAGCACCGGCTTGAATCTCTGTGCCGCCCTGCTTACGGCCAACATTCTCTTTTTAGCGGGCGCCGTGGCGTGGCACCTGGGTCGAGGCAAGCTCTGGATCGCTGTCGCCGCCCCCGTGTTTACCGCCTGTGCTGCCACCGGGATATCCGGTTACCTCTGGCTGACTTCCAAGGATATCGTGCCCTTGAATATCACCGATCCGAGCGCCCGCCTCGGCGCAACCGACCCGTTTGACCACGGCCTGCTGCATGACATCACTCCCGTCGACTTTAGGATAAGCCGAGAACTTTTTCCGCCCGGGATTGGCAGTTGGACTGGCTATTTTCATTCAACCAATACAGGACAATTCCTCATAGGTCTGGTTTTGCTGTCGCTGGTGGAGTTGTCCCGGCGGAAGAAAACCGACTGGCCGTGGATAGGTCTGATTATTTCCCCATTTCTCATGCTGACCACGTGCACATGGGGTGTGCCGATGGCCGGAATTTGTCTGCTCGCCGGATTGATTTTTTGCGTATGGCAAAAAATCGTGCCACGAAATAGAATTTTCGTTCTGGCAACTTCCGGCGGACTCATCGTTCTGCTTGAGCCGATGCTCTGCTATTTCTCAGCGCACCATCGCCGGGTTTGGAACGGGTCCCGATCGACCAGCATACCCCGTGGGTTGAGTTCCTGGCCCAGTGGTGGCCGATCTATCTGCCTTGGTTCGCCCTCTGTTTCATCTGGCGGAAATTATCGTTTGCGACGCGCCTGATCCTCGTCGTGACGCCCATCGCGTTCCTCGTGGTTGAGATGGTCAATATAGGCTATCGCGCCGATATGACGGGTAAGTCGTGGGGCCTAATTTATGCGGCCGGCTGGATCGTTTTTCTGCCGGAAATCGCTCGTCAGAAAACGTGGCCCTATCGCTCTCTTCTGGTTTTGCTGGCCTTCAATTGTGCCCTTTCGCTTTGTTTTTGGACAACCTACTACGCTCGCACGGCCAACCCCGCCGAAATTGGACACCTCGAAGGATTGGGTGACTTTCGTTTTGACCGAAGAAAGGCCCGAATTTTGGAAACCCTGTCGCGTCTTGATAACCAAATCATTATTCCCGGACGCGTCCAGGCACAACTTAATATGAGCTCTTTTTTGGTCGAGCTAACCCATAACCGTGCGTATGCAACGTGGGAGATGATGTCGGATTACGTTTTCTATCCCAACGGAATCAACGAAGCCGGGCGGCGTTATGCCGATATCGACGCGCTTTATAATGGCACTCTGGTTAATCCCATCTATTTCCTCCGGCAAAGAAACATTTCCGCCGTAGTGATTTATCCCGACGATAACATTGATCCATCTGTCGTTGAAAAACTGAAAAAAGATCTGGCACCCTACTACACGTTTGAAAACGCGAATTTCCGATCCGTGGATGACATCCAGCGCGATGTGTCCGCGGCGCGACCCTATGCGGGTGTTTTCATCTTTCATCCTGAAATAGACTCGTTGATCGGTCCTGCAAAATAGGAGTAAGAGGCGCGCGATGAGTTCGGAATACTTTGAATCGGATGAGGCACTGGAAAGCTATCTTTGGTCCCATTACGCGACCGATGAAATGCTTCATTCCCTACACCCCCAAGGCCAGAAAATGGAAGGAACGATCGCAAAGTTCGTCACGGAGCCGATACGTTTTGTTTCACCAGAGCGGCGCCGTCGTGCACTCGATCTGGGCTGCGCCACGGGGCGCACCACCTTCGAGTTGCGGCGATTTTTCGACGAAGTCGTCGGGCTGGATCTTTCTCAATCTTTCATTGCCGCTGCCGAAACGATGCGTCTGCACCGTCGAATAACGGTGACACTCAAGGAGACGCGCAGGGCCGAGGGCCCCATTTGTTTTGAGCTACCCTCGCACCTGCGAACAGAAAACATCGACTTCCAAGTAGGAGACGCCTGCCGTCTGGATAGAAGATGGGGCGTGTTCGATCTTGTCATGCTGACCCAGCTTATCGACAGGGTGGCCGACCCTGCCGGCTGCCTGAGGCAATTGAAAGACTTCGTGTTACCGGGCGGATGGCTCGTCGTTAGTACGACCTGCAGTTGGCGAGAAAAATTTACGCCCCGCGAGAAATGGCTCGGCGAAGTAAGTGCTGGTATTATTCCGAGTGTCACTGCGGTGCTCGGACCCTCCTTCACTCTTCAGCAACGATTTCATCTGCCTTACTTCGTTCGGGAACGGACTCACTGGTTCGAGTGGAGCATAGCGGAGGTCTCCCTGTGGCGACGAATGCCGCACTAGTTCGGCAATGGGGACCCTGCCTCGATCAATTCATCAATCATCTGGTCGAGCGAATAGCTCAGACGCCACAGCGGATAATGGTGGTGGGCTTTGCGCAGATCGCTGGGAGGCGCTCCACGATCGACGGATTCTGGGGTTTCTCTCAGCGTCATGTTCACCGATTGACCGAGCTTCTCTGCGATAATGGGCAGCACATCCCGAATGCGGTAAGAGGTTTCCTGTTCTCCGCCCAGATAATAGATTTCACCCTTGCGGGGGTAGGCGCAAAACAGCTCAATGAAATGGGCGACATCCCGCGCATGAATAGCATGGCGTACGCGATTCAATCCTTGCTTAGAAATAACGTAAAGATCGCCTTGGATTCCGGCCTGAATAAGCGCAGCCAGCGGATCGTAAAGAGGGCCATCTGGATTCCATGGGTCGGTCGGGACCGGGGCGCGCAAAATGCAGGTGGGCAATTCGTATTTAGATCCATATTCCTGCACCAACCGCTCTGCGGCAGAGGTGGCCCCGGTTCCCTGTACGTTGGCTCCCTCGACCGCGTCCTGATGGTCCGTAAAAATACTCCGTGGGGATAGAACGACGAAAGGACTTAGCCAGCAAAACTCTTTGGCAGCTTCGAGAAGGTTTCGCGTGCCGGTTAGAAAAGAGGCGTCGTGGGGGGCCGGAAGAGACGCAGGCGGCGGCGAGTGGACAATGGCGCTGGGGCGGATTTCGCGAATCAAATCCATCACGGCATGTGGGTGAGCCAGATCGAGTTCGTAATGCATGAACCCGGGGGATTGCCGGTCCAGCCAGGACTGGTAGCTTCCAGAAGCGAAATGTGCCCGACGGAAGCCGCCCGGAAAAAATTGGTCTACGCCATCGATAACGACATCCTTGCCGTGATACTGCTGGCTTAGCTGGAATCCGAGAAACCCGGAAAAATGGGTGACAACAATCCGTTGCATGCGTCGCCTTTAAGGGCAAACCCGGATCAAATAAACGGCGAGAGCGAGGTGAAGCTGGAGAGCGCGTGGAAACTCGGCTCGCGCGGCGTGGCGAGGGCGGTTGGCATGCGCTCGGCCCACTCGAGGAGGAAGCGGCAGAGCGCGGCTTTGTCGGGGAGATGGACCTGCTCGGTGGAGCGGGAGATGACGCCGAAGCCGTGGCCGTAGGCGGCGCCGTTGAGGACGCAGGCGTCGGTCAGGCAATCGTCCATCTGCGCGCGGCCCTTGGCCAGGACGTTGTCGCGGGTGCCATCGAGCTCGAATTTCCAGCCGACGAGAATCGAAGCGGGAAACATACGCCGCATCGAGGCAATGAGTTTTGGCGCCGGTTCCAAGTGGAGGGTAAGCACGCCCGCGCGGCTCGACATTTTATGGCCGGGGACGGTGCGGCCATATTCATCGGTGATCTGCTTCACCTTGAAATCGCATAGCGCCGCCGCATGGAAAACGAGTTCGACTTCCTCCCGCGCAGGCAGGGCCAAGAGCTTGTTCGCGAGATCGTCGTTGGTTGTGAAAGGAAGGACCTCGACCGGGTACATGGGCGGGGCGAACGTCGAGGCGGCGCCGCGCAGGCAGGTGACCTTGTGTCCGGCTCCGCCAAAGGCCTCGGCCAAGAGGGTGCCCAGCTCTCCGGTGGAGACATTGCCAATGCGCCGGACCTGGTCGATAGGCTCGTAACTCGGTCCGGATGTGATGACGATGCGCATAAGCGTAGAACAACCCTACGCCTTAAAGACGTTTAGGAAAGCCCCGAGGTTACGATTGAGCACCGTTTGCTGCGTTTGCAAAATTTGCTAAAAAGATTGGAAATTTAGCAAACGGAGGAAACCACCCCTAGCCCCGCAGGACCGAGTGCTCCAGCCGCAATAGCTCCCCGAGTGACCAAGCTTGGAAGGGGCAGCCGCGGGCGGTGTGGGGCGCGTCGCCATCGGCGATCTCGGGGATGTGGTTCAGGCCGTGGAGGTCGAGCCGGGCGAGTTGGGGCGTCAGGAACAGCTCGCGCGCCCGGGCCTTGTCGCCATGGACGCGCACCCAGGCCTCGACGAACGGACCCGCGAGCCACGGCCAGACGGTGCCCTGGTGATAGACGCTGTCGCGCTCGCGGGGCGAGCCGACGTAGTGGGGCGCGTAGTCGCGTTCGCCCGGCGCGATGGAACGCGGGCCCATTGGCGTCCAGAGTTGCTCCTGAGCGACCTGCACCACGCGCGCGGCCCGGTCGCCTTCCAGCAACGCCAGTGGCAATCCGCCCACGGCGAAGAGCTGGTTCGGGCGCAGGCGATCATCGACCGTGCCGGGCTGGTGGTCGACATCGACCACATCGTAGAGACAGCCGCGCGCCTCGTTCCAGAAGCGCTGGTGGAAGGCGGCGCAGCCCTGCTCGTAAAGGGTGCGCCAGGAACCATCGCGGCGCAAGGTGAGCCCGAGCGCATTGAGCCACAGCGCCTGCACCTCGACCGGCTTGCCCACGCGCGGCGTCACGACCCAGTCGCCGATCTTCGCGTCCATCCACGTGAGCTGCGAGCCCGGCACGCCGCACGCGAGCAGGCCGTCCCGATCCAGCCGAATGCCATAGCGCGTGCCCTTCAGGTAGCCCTGGAGAATCGCCTGCACCGTGGCGAGAAGAACGTCCTGGTTCGCGTTGAGCTCGGGGTTGTCTCCCGCCGCCTCAAGGAACTCGTGCACCACGATGATGTACCAGAGCGATGCGTCGACCGAGTTGTACTCCGGGATATCGCCCTGGTCGGGAAAGCGATTCGGCAACATGCCTTCGGAGACCGTGCCGGCCCATGCGGTCAGGATATCGCGCGCAACCTCGAGCCGGTCCGTGGCGAGGCAGAGGCCGCGCATGGAGATGAAGGTGTCGCGGCCCCAATCGCCGAACCACGGGTAGCCGGCGATGATAGTCTTGCCCGGTCCGCGCCGCACCAGGTAGGCGTCCGCCGCGCGCAGGTGGGGCGTGGCGAATGTCTCGCGCCGGGCGACCTCATCCTGGGCCAGTTGCTCGGCCAAATCAGCCGCGGCGTTCAACGCGGGCAGGGGAAGGCCGAGGCCGTCCGCGGAGAAGATCAGCGCCGCTGGTCCCGCCGCGAGATCGAACTCATAACGCCCCGGCGCGGCGAGGTCCTCGATCGCATCGAGTCCGCGCGCCGATTCCTCCTCGTAGAGAAAGTTGCCGTACCAACTCGGCTCGTGGTGGTAGACGCCGTTGCTGCGCGCCGTCACCGAAGGCAGACCGGGATAGAACGTCCAGCGCTGGCCTTCGAGCAGATTCTCCGGCGCGAATTGAAACGCCTCGTTTGCATGATGGTTCCCGTGGAAATCGCGGCCCGAGAAAAAGGGCCGCACGCGCAGGTGCAAGGGCGCTTCAGGATCGCCGATCCAGTTCCAGCGCAGAACGACGACCGCCCTTTCCTGCGGAACAAAAAGCTCATGCACGATCTTCCCGCCCGGCACCGCATAGGTCCAACGCGGCCAGGGCGCGAGCTCGAAGCTCTCCAGCCGCGTGATGCCATCCGGGTTATTGACTCCCGGCGAGTAGCATTGCGTGGAAAGCGCGAAGTGCCCCGCCGGTGTGGTGACCTCCGCATCGAAGCCATTGACCAGCACCATCCGCCCCGCGGGTGGCGCCGTGGCTGCGAGCAGCAGCGCATGGTAGCGTCGTGTCCGTACGCCCGATTCCGTGCCACTCGCGAAGCCGCCCAAGCCGTTCGTCTCCAGCCATTCCGCCTTTTGCTTCTCGGGGCTGAGCGACACGGCCATCCTTCCAAGTAGGACTTCTTTCGCGACCAGGTCAAGGCCCGGTATGTTTATTTTTCGTAAAGAGTTATAGAAATTTTCCGATGATGCTGGGCATACTAGCGCGCCTATTTATAGCGTAGGATGAACGTCTTCCGCTTGTTGCAACTATTAGATCGAACTTCATGCCGTCCCCTAGCGTCAAAGAGATAGCCATGTCTCCGCCCGCCCGAGTCGCTCCCTGGGAGGATTTCGTTCTTCGCCTAATCGCTGTCTGGAAGCTAAGCCACGCCGTCTTTTTCATCGCCGTGGGCTTTGGTCTGCTCCATCTGAAGCATCGCCATTCCACCGTGACGGATTTTCTCCAGAACTACGTCGTTATTCCCTACCATCTCGATCCTGAAAATCGGTGGGTCGATTGGTCGCTCGACCACGCCTCCATGTTGTCGCCGCACCTGGCTTTCTTCGGTTGGACGGCCTTCTTCTACGCGACCCTTTTCGCGGTGGAAGGCATCGGTCTCTACCTGCGCAAGCATTGGGCGGAGTACCTGGTTGTCCTCATCAGCGGCTCGCTCTTGCCCGTGGAATTTTACGAGCTC
>CAZZWT010000165.1:0-5055 GCA_964657775.1 uncultured Candidatus Methylacidiphilales bacterium
AAGTACGACATCATCAAAGACGTGCGCGTGAAGGGCCTGATGTGCGCCCTCGAATTTGCTGAGCCGCGCGGCATGATGCCGAAGATGGGTTGGAAGCTGGTCCACTCGCTCGACTCGAGCATGTTCCCGCAACTCATCGTGACGCCATTGTTGACCAAACATCGCATCCTGACCCAGGTGGCCGCGAACAACGCGGACATTGTAAAGATCCTGCCGCCGCTCATCATCGGCGAGAAGGAAATCAACCGTTTTGTGAAAGCGCTGGATGAAGTCATCGCCGACCTTGGCAAGTTCCCCGGTCCGGTTTGGGAAATGGGCCAGAACTTCGTGAAGGCCATGCGCACGAGCGATCCGCGCGACAAGGAATTGGCGACGGCTTAGCCGACTTGCACTCGGTCATCCTGAGCAAAGCCGAAGGATCAGGTCTGTGTGCCTTACCGTAGATAAGACCGAACTGATCCTGCGCCAAGCTCAGGATGAGAGAGTCGCATTTGGATACGCTTCCTAAGCTCGAAAGTCGCTCGGGCTACCTGACGGCGTCGATCCTTCAGGCGACCTTCGTCGTAAACCGCATCAACGTCACATCGTCGTCGATCTGGTTCCCGGTACGTGCGCGGTTATGCCACTCCTGCGCGGCTTCCCAAGCCGGTTTACCTGCGGCGATTTGGTTTTTTAAGGCAGCGAAGAACTCGTCATAGGAGCCGCGACCGCCGTCCTTATCCAATAATTCATACAATCCGTCGGTGAAGACGATGAGCTCGGAGCCCGGCGGAAAATCGAGGGTGATCTCCGGCGCCGCGTACTCGGGCATGATGCCGAGGACCGAGCCGCACGATTCGGTTTGGGTCAGCGTGCCGTCCTCGCCGTTGACGAAAACGGCCGGCGGATGCCCCGCGTTGGAATAGGTGAGAGTCTTCGCCGAGCGCGAGTAGACGCCATACCAGACGGAGAAAAATTTCCCGTCGTGATCCTTCATTTGAAAGACGCGGTTGAGCCGCTCGATAATCGATGCGGGCTGGGAAAAATTGATCTGGTTGGCCGGGTTGCGATTGCGTAGCAGTTCCAGCGCGGTGACCGCCAGCAAGGTCGAGCCAAGGCCATGGCCGGTGACGTCGAGGACGTAGAAGGCTAGCTTGTCGTCATCGATCTGCCGGTAGCCGAGGCCATCACCGCCGAGTTCGGTGGAGGGATCGAAAATCCAGTCGATGTTTTCCTCCCCGGCGAGTGGAGGCGGAATCATGGCGCGCACGTAGCGGGTGGCGTCGCGGAGCTCACCTTCCAGCCGCTTTTGCGCATCGACAAGTTGCTGGCGCGTCTTGAGCAGTTCGTTTTGCGTCTGGATGATGTCGCTGAGATTAATCTCGCGCTCGACCAGGGAGGCAAAGGCGACGAGGGCGGCAAGGTCTCGATCGGAAAATTCACGCGGCTCCGTGTCAACGAGGCAGAACGAACCGATCTTGTGTCCGCGTGGACCGGCCAGCGGCACGCCCGCGTAAAAGCGGACGAAGGGTTTGCCGATGACGTAGGGATGATCGCGACCGATCGGATGCAGACGCGCATCGGGCATGACGAGCGGCACGTCCTGGTGGATGGTGTATTGGAGGAACGAAATGGCGCGTGGTGTCTCCGTGGGACAATTTCCCGTGCGGGATTTGAACCACTGGCGATCGCTTTCGATGAACGCGAGGTAGACCGTGGGAACGTTGAAAAAGGCGGCCGCGAGGCGCGTGATGCGGTCGAAGCGTTCCTCCGGCGGCGTATCGAGGAGATGGAGCGAGCGCAAGTCCGCCAACCGCAACGATTCACGGAAGGGATCGATGATCAGCGGCGGCGCGTCGTTCCACGCAGGGGATTCGGCAAGGACGCTCACACGATTAGCTTAGCGCATCGAGTGAAAGCAACAAGGGCGCGCTCAAAATCCCTTGATGACTTGGAACAGCGTGTAGAACGCCGTGCCTGCGAGCAGAAAATAGCTAAACGCGACGAAGGGATAATAGAGCGCGATGCCCTGGCTGCGCGCCGGTGCCTGAAGGTTGGCCGCCAGCACGCGGATGTTCTTTGCCATCGCGGCGGCGAGCGCCTGCCCTTCCTGGCCGCGCGCGGCAAAGGCGAGGTAGGCGTGGAATTTCGAACGGAAATAATTCACGCGTACGTCCAGCGGCGGCGAGACATAGCGGTTGCGTGCGTCGATCCACTCGGGCTGCACGTTCACTTTGGCGAAGAAATCCTTGATGAGGCGGTGGATGTCGTCCCGGCCGATATTCAACACGCGCATGGTAACGGTCATGCGGTACAACCGGTACATGAAGAAGAGCACGAAGACCGTCTCGATCACGTGGAATCCGGGCCCCATCTGGCCGTTTTCGTAAACGATCCAGCACCAGTAGACGGTCATGAAGAAGCGCAGGCTCCCCTCGAGAATCGCGAAGACCGCGAACCAGCCGAAGAAGCGCTCCCAGGGCGTGGGCACATAGACCCGGCGCCGCTTGGTGTAGGCGGATTTCCGCACGGCGATCCAACATCCGACCAGCGAGCCGAGCCCCGCACCCCCGGCGCCGAGGTAGGCGCTCCAAAGCATGACCTTGCGCAGGAATTCTTCCTTGCGAAGAAAGGGTGGCAGCGGCTTGCCCGGGTTGCTGCGCTGGTAATCGGTGATGACCGAGTCCTTCAGCAAGTGCAGATGCGGATTGATGACCTTCACGCGCAGCAGGCTCATCTCCTGCCCATGCCGGTCGAAATATTTATTCGTGACGCTGAGCGGCTTGTCCGTCGCCGTCTTGTAGCTGAACGAATAGTAGCCGTTCACCGGGTTTTTGATCGGCCGGTCGTCGCCGTTGCGCAGCGAGACGGTGGTCGTATCCCCGTCGACCTTAATGCGAATCGCTGGCACGCCGTACTTGATGTGCGGCGAGGGCGCGCCCTGGCCGTCGAAAAATTGGCGGCGCACCATGTTGCCCGCGTCATCATACGATTGCCGGATGATGGCGGCGCCCAGTTCGGTTAGAATCTGCGGGGCGCCGTCGTCGCCAAAGTAATCCTTCTCAATCACGCGATTCTTGTCGTCGTACTTGTAGACCACCTTGGCAAATCCACCGGTCTTCTGGTTGCAGGGCTTGCCGTCGGTGTTGAAGAATTCCTCGGTCAGCTCATTGCCGCGCTCGTCGTAGGTGTAGCGGCGTTCGTGGATGTCGTCGTCGAGCGTACTCGTCGGCGCGCCAGTGTTATCGAAGTAGGCTTCGTCGAGCAGCAGCCCGCGCTGGTCGACCGTGCGCTGGACCTGATGCACCCCGCTGCTCTTTTCTTCCGCCGCGAGGCCGGAGGCGTCGTAGTAGCTTTCAATCGTCAACGTGGAGTCGGGATAAAGCGTGTAGGTCGTGCGGACGGATGCCGTGCCTTCGTCGTTATTCAGCGGGTTGCCGGAGGCATCGTAGTTGCCCCGTTCCATGACGCGGCCCTGCGGATCGTAGACCGTGCGCGTTTCGAAGAAGCCGTTGTCATCGGTGATCTCCGTGCCGAGCAACCCGGTCCGTCGCCCCATGATCAGCCGGTTGTGCTCGTCGAGCGTGCGGACATATTTGATCACCCCGGCCCGGTCGCGCGTGCGGCCGCCTGATTCGTCGAGATTCGTCACGCTGGTGGGGAAACCGGCCGCGTTGAGCATGAGCTCCTCGCCGCAAATGCCGTCGATGCCTTTGACCGCGTGGCCCTGCGTGTCGTGAAACGAGCGGCGTTCGGTGCCGGCTTGATAATCGAAATCGATGCGCGGTACGCCGAGTAGCGGATCCGGCATGGGGACACCGGCGCGGCGATACTCGATCTGCTGCGGCTTGCCATCGGCGTTGTAGTCGATGCGGTAGCAATTCGCGTGAGCCGCGTCGTCCTCGGTCAGCTCGCCGGTACCCACGTACTGGTAACGGGGATCGAGCTCGAGGGTGAAGAAATAGGCCGGACCCTGCGGCAGGGGTGGCGGCGGAGGAACGGTCGGCGCTGGAGCCTGCTTGGCGGCGAAGAGAGGACCGCTGAGAAGAAGGGCGGCCACAAAGAAGAGAGGCTTGATCATGTCGTGGGCGTGGGTGCCAATACGTCGGCAAGCTCGCGAATGCGTTTTTCGTCAAGGTGCGGCCCGATGAGGACGAGGCCGGTGCTGAGTTCGTCGCCGCCTTCGAGCGGGAGGAGCAGCAGCTCGGATTGGTCGCGCACCTGCTGGAAGGTGTGGAGTTGCGCCGGCGACTCGGCGAGGCGGATGAAGCCCTTGGCGCGAAAGACCGAAGTCGGCAACGAACTGAGGAAGCGTTGGAAGGTGCTGCGTTCGATGGGCGCAGTCAGCGGCAGGAAGAGCGTCGAGGCGGCGTGGGGCAAGTCCTCGTCGTGCGCATGATGGTGCTGGTGATGCCCGTGCTCATGTTCGCAAAGCGCAGGCTCATGCGCCTCGCGGACGGCGGCGCTATTTGGGCGACGAGTACCCGCCTCGCTCAGAATTTCCGGAGCAATTTCCCCGCGCTTTGTCATGACGATCCGCGCCGAGGGATTGATCTGACGCAGGCCGATTTCCACCCGCTGGCGCTCGGCCTCATCGAGCAAATCCATCTTATTCAGCACGATCAAATCGGCGTAACGAACCTGCTCCTCCTGCACCGCGCGGCCGCGCCATGAGCAGGGAAAATCGGAGCCATCGACGACCAGGATCATGCGGCGGATGACCGTGCGCTCCTGCAACTCGGGCGCGCTGAGATGGTCGAGCACTTCCTCCGGGTCGGCCAGACCGGAGGTTTCGATCCAGACAAGATCGTAATCGGGGCTCTCCGCCAACGTGGAAACTTGCGTGACGAGGTCCTCAAAACTCTGGCAACAGACGCAGCCGCCGGTGATGCTGCGCAACTCCAATTGCCGGCGCGCGAGCAACGCCGCATCGACGTTGACCGAGCCAAAATCATTGATGATGACCGCCGTGCGCTTGAGCGGCATCGAGGTGTGGCTGAGCCAGTGACTCAGCGTGGTTGTCTTGCCGCTGCCGAGAAAGCCGGTGAGCAGGAGCAGGGGAAGGGGTTGCGTGCG
>CAZZWT010000165.1:5155-7216 GCA_964657775.1 uncultured Candidatus Methylacidiphilales bacterium
CATGCGGTTCAGTTGCCTTTTGTGGGCATTCCTCTTACCGTAGCGCAAATGTACCGGTCGTTGTCAGTTTTTTTTGCAGGCGCTGCCTGCTTCGTTCTTCATGCGGCGGCGGCGGACGATTCCCGACTCGGACTGGATGCGAGGCAGCTGGTCGTCTGCCTGGCTCCGGCCGCCAATTCCTCCGAAGGGACGTTACAACTTTTTCATCGGCACGACTCCGGCTCATGGCAGGCGGATGGCAAGCCCTGGCCGGTGCTGTTCGGTCGCGGCGGGCTGGCCTGGGGGCGCGGCCTCCATCCGCCGCAGCCGGGGCCGCAAAAGAAGAACGGCGATGGCAAAAATCCGGCGGGGCTTTTCAAGATCGGCTTTGTCATGGGCTACGCTCCGCATCTGCCCGAGGGCGCGAAAGGGTGGCCTTATCATCAGGTGACCGACCGCGATGCGTGGATTGACGATCCGAAATTAGGGCTGCCTTATAATCATCTCTACACGCTGCCCGACGGTGCGCCGCTGCCCCCCTGGTGGCAGGCGGAGCACATGCACTTGGGCGATTTCGCCTACCAGTGGCTGGTCTTGATCGAGCATAACTACGACGACCCCGACCCCACGGCCGGCAACGAAATCTATTTTCACGTCCGGCGAGGGGAGCATTATCGCACGGCGGGTTGCACAACGATGGAACTCGCCCATCTGGAGCGGCTGATCAAGTGGCTCGATCCCGAGGCAAACCCGTTGCTGGCGGAAATGACGCGTGCGGACTATGCGCGGTTGTGGAACGACTGGCATTTGCCGCCGCCGCTTACCGGAAATTAAATTTGGTTAGCCCGGACAACTTGAGACCTCTGCGAAAGTCGGAGAATGCTGGTTTTTGCAAGCCGGAAGCTTGCCAGAACTCTAGCCGGTGGTTGAGGCCAGCAGGCCGATACCACCGGAATAAATTAAAAAAAGACACAACCCCGCAGGGGTTGCAGAACCGGCTTGAGCGCCCTTTTTTGCCTGTAAAAAAGCTCTTCAACCGCTCCGGGGTTGTCACCCTTTTTTGTTCGGGTACCGGTGGTGGCGACCGCTGCCGCGGTCTGACCACCGGCTACGGCTCTGTAACGCCTTCGGCGTAGATGAAGACTTTTGCAGAGGCCTCAACCTGTTGTTCGGGGCGGGCAGGCTTGGCGGAGCGACAAGAAGCCGCCAGAAGTGGCCGCATGATCGGTGACGGCTTATCATGCCTCGATCAAAGGATCGATCTCGGCCCCCGGACAATGAGTTGTCCGGGCTACCCGACTAACTTCTTCCGTCCACGCGGCTTCGTTTCCTTCTCCGGCGGCAAGGCCTTCGCCTCCTTCCGAATCCAGTGGAAAAGAAACTGCTGCGCGTACCCGCGATAAGGCCCGAAATGGGACTCGGCAAAGGCGCGGAGGCGCTCGTGTTTGATGCGCTGGCTGTTGTTGAAATAAAGGCGGCGCAGCACGCGATCGACCCACACATCGATCGGGAAAACCTCCGCCCGGCCATAGGCGAAAAGGAGGATGCAGTTCGCCACCTTCTCGCCCACGCCCCGGATGCGCATCAACTGCCTGCGCGCCTCCTCCGTGGGCAGCGTGGCGATTTTTTCGAGCGAAATTTCGCTGGAAGCGATTTGCCGCGCCGCCACGTAAAGGTGCTTCGCGCGGAAGCCGAGCTTGCAGGCGCGCAGCTTCGTCTCCGTGGCCAGGGCCAGGCGCGCCGCATCGGGGAACGAATGCAGACCCGAGCCGATCTCCTCGCCAAAAGTGTGCCGCAGCTCGTGGTTGATCTGCTCGATCTGCACAATCTGCTTCAGCGACGAACAGATGAAATTGCACAACGTCTCCCATGGTTCCTGTCGCAGGATGCGCAGCCCGGGCGCGAACTCCATCGCCCTGGCCAGCCACGCGTCGTGCGGGAAGCTGGCGAAGATGGTCTCGATCGGAAGGTCCAGGTTGAAGTAAGTGCTCACCGCGTCGCGGGTCAGCGCGGGGCCGACTGCGCGCAAGGCATCGCCCTGCTGCCAGACGAGGACGGGCCGGCGGTCGATCCAGCCGCGCC
>CAZZWT010000166.1:0-7126 GCA_964657775.1 uncultured Candidatus Methylacidiphilales bacterium
CTTGCCCTGCTGGGCGGCGCCCTTCTTGCGCAGGATCGTCTCGGCCGCGGCGAGGTCGCCCTTGGCTTCGACGAGCGCCTTCTTGCAATCCATCATGCCCGCGCTGGTTTTTTCGCGCAGCGTGCGGACGAGTTCGGGGGAAATTTCGGTGGTGGCGGGAGTAGTCATAACGTTCAAATGTTAGTTGGTGGGATAATCGAAACAATATTAACAGGAAAACATGAAATCAGGAAAGGGTTCGAGAAACTTCCTTTCTCATCCCGTCTTCATGACTTCATGTTTTCCTGTTTAAAATATGCCGCGATCCCGACAGGGCGGGACCGCGACAACGGAAACTTAAGCCGACACGCCGGTGAGCGACTCTTCCTCGACGGGCTTGACCGAGTCCTTGCCCAGCGTGCCGCCCTTCATCGAACCTTCGATAATCGCGTCGTTGAGCGCCTCGAGGATGATGCTGATCGAACGAATCGCATCATCGTTGCCGGCGATCGGGTAATCGACCAGGTCCGGGTTCGCGTTCGTGTCGGTGATCGCAACGATCGGGATGTTGAGGCGGCGCGCTTCGGCCACGGCGATTTCCTCGCGCGGCACGTCGACGATGACGATGGCGGCGGGATACTTTTCCATGTCCTTGATGCCATCCAGATTCCGGTGCAGCTTCGCGTTTTCGCGGCGCATGACGGAGACTTCCTGCTTCGGCATCTTGGCCGTCGTGCCGTTGGCTTCCATCGTGTCGATGGACTTCATGCGCGCGACGCTCTTGCGGATGGTGGTCAAATTGGTCATGGTGCCGCCGAGCCAGCGCTCGGTGACGTAATAGGAATTGCTCTTCTTGGCGAGGTCCTTGATGCACTCCTGCGCCTGCTTTTTGCAACCGACGAAAAGCACCTTCTTGCCGCTGGCAGCGATGTCGCGCAGGAAGTTCTGGGCGGCTTCGAGCTGCTTGACGGAGAACTCGAGGTCAATGACATAGATGCCATTGCGAGCTTCGAAGATGAACGGCTTCATCTTAGGGTTCCAACGTTGCGTGCGGTGACCGAAATGGACGCCAGCGTCCAGGAGTTCCTTGATATCGACTCGATTCATGATGTGCTTTTCTTCGTGTTTATGATTGGGCCACGGCATTGTTATCCGCTGGCCAACTTCCGTTTCTACGGAATAGGTTTTTGTTATTATGCCGGCCAAACCGGCGTTCATTTCTTTTCCCCACGATAGGACGAGCCAATCGAAGGGAAAGGTAAGTATGCCAATTCCGGCAGGGAAGGCAAGCGAAAGAGGGGGCCTAAATCGCGAGGGTTATTGCTTCTCCTTCAAGCTATTCGGTCACCGCTTCGAGCTTGGAACAAAGTGGTGGGCTGCTACACACGGTACATGGAAAAGCCGCCCACTAAAATCGCAAAAATCAAACTAGGGATGACGCTATTCCTGAGAAGCGTTGGGGCTATCTTAGTCCTTTATGCTTTGATGGGGTACGCATGTATCGAATTTGCCGAAGCAGCCTTGAGTAAGAATGATCCCTCGCTGACTTATGTGAACGGGCAATTTATCGGAGCGGCGAGTTATCTCGTCTTTGGAATACTTTTAATTCTGTTTGCTAGACCCTTGGTCGCCCTGCTGTCAAAGGGCTTGAAGGAGGAGGACTTTTAGTTTCATTTGCTTGCAAACGATAGGACGTCTAGTCGCACCTTACTTGCGCATCTGGCAAGGGTCTGACACATTCACTAGATGACGCAGAATCGCCCACCGGACTCGGACGACGTCCGCGATGGGTTGGAGACGAAGCCGTTTCTCGCCCATCTGGAGGACTTGCGCTGGACCATCATCCGGTGCGTGGCGGTGTTGGCGGTCGGCGTGGTCATCTGCGCGTTCACGGCCCGGTATCTATTGCAGGCGCTTTATCGACCGTATCGCCAGACGGGGCACGATCCCAAAGAGCTGATGAACTTTGGCGTGATCGATCCGTTTTCGATTCACATGGAGATCAGCATTTTCGGCGGCGTGATGCTGGCGCTGCCTTTTCTGCTCTACTTCATCGGCCAGTTCTTGCTGCCCGCGTTGACCCCTCGCGAAAAACGGTTCCTGCTGCCGATCTTCTCCGCAGGCGCGGTGCTATTCATCGTCGGTATCACCTTCTGCTACACACTCGTGCTGAAGACCACGCTGCTGTTCTTTTTCGGCTACAGCGAGTACCTCGGCTTCGGTGCCAACTGGACGGCCAAGGCGCTGATCGATTTCGAGGTGCAGATGTTGATGGGCTTCGGCATCGCGTTCGAGTTGCCGCTGGTGGTGCTGGTTCTCAATTTGCTTGGCATCGTCTCGGCGGAGCAGCTCGCTTCCAAGCGCCGTCATGCGGCCTTCGGGATTTTCGTCGCGACGTGCTGCATCATTCCCTCGACCGATCTCTTCTCGCTCTCCGTTCTGGCGGTGCCGATGTATGTGCTCTACGAGGTCTGCATTTTCATTGCGCGGATTGTGGAAAAGAAGAAAGCCGTTCCCCTCGGGTAGCCCGGAACTCAATCCGCTGGCAGCGAATTGAGATGCTGCACCAACGTCGTCAGCGCCGCCTCGGCCCCGTTGATCATGAACTGGACGGCGAGCGCCAACAACAGAAACCCCATCAGCTTGCTCATCGCGTTCATGCCGTTGACGCCCATGACGCGGACGAGGCGCACCGATTCGGCCAGCACGAAATAGGCGATCAGGCAAACCGCCGCGGCGGCCACGGAGTAGATGGCCCACTCAGCCCATTGCTTCACTTCGGTCGCGAGGTTGATCATCACCGCCATGGAGCCCGGACCCGCGAGCAGCGGCATGGCCAGTGGGACGAACGAGATATCGTCCCGCTGGCAGGCGTCGCGCTTTTCGTCGTCGGTCTGGTGATGCTGGTACTGCGGGTTGAGCATCTGGAACGCGGTGCGGGCGATGAGCAATCCGCCGGCGACTTGCAGCGCGGGCAGTGAGATGGAAAAGAACCGCAGGATGAACGTCCCTGCCACCAGTGAGACGAGCAGGATAATGAAGGCGTAAAGCGAGGCCTTGAATGCCTCGGTGCGCCGCTCTTCGTTCGTCCAGCCCTCGGTGATCGAGAGAAAGATTGGCGGCTTGGAGAACGGATTAACCACCGGCAGGATGGCCACGAACGCAAGCAGCGTGTCGTTCAGAAAATCGAACGGGCTGAGCATGGCGGTTTCCGTTCAAGCCACGCCCAGCGTTCGCCCAATCAGCTTACGACTTCGCCGGCAACAGTTCGGAGTCGCGCGGCCCATTGAAGTAGTCGGGGCTGATCATCTCGGAAGCGGGCGGATCGGGATCGCGGTAGTTGGTTGGGTGATCGATGTTGCGCCCGATCGTGTCATCATACGGCAGGCTGTTGGCGATGGTGACCGGCGTGCCGATATGGACCAGCTTGGAAAACTTGACCGAGGCATTGCGGTCCAGGCGGACGCAACCATGCGAGCGGGGCACGGGCCAGACGTAGCCTTCGTGGAATCCGTAGCCGGGCTCGAACTCGACCCAGTTGGCCATCGGGTAACCGACATAATGATAGCCGGAACGGCCCTGGCCCGAGCTGCCGGGATAGATGTCGTTGCCGTTGACCCAGAAACCATACTCGCCGGAGCGCTTGGTCGGGTCCTTGGCCGTGACGGTGAAGTGGCCGGTCGGCGTGGGGTTGGACGGCACGCCGATGCTGACCGGCGTGACCATGAGCGGCTTGTCGCCTTCCATCACGTAAACGATTTTCGAGCGGAGCGAGACGTAGACCGCGACTTTGCTGGAGTCGGTCGGCGCGTAGGCATCGACATGATAGGTGCCGCCGCTGCTGGAGCCGCCCATGCCGGCGCAGCCGCTGAGAAAGCCGGCGATCAAGATAAGAAACGCGAAGGGAGCCAATGAGGACCATGAAGCGCTAGGCTCCGGCCGGGAAGATTTCTGGATCATCCGCGGACAGTAGCACAGGTCGTCGGGAACGTGCCAAGAATTTTGGTGTGGGTTGATCATGGGCTTTAAAGAAGGAACGTCCACTGGGTGGCTGTATTAATCCTCTGGCGCTTCGCGGTATCTGCGACTTCCGAGAGGTCTCCATTAATCTCCGCCCAGTGCTTTGGTCACGCGGTTCGTGATCGCGGCCAACTCCTCCTCACTCGCGCCTTCCGGAACCAGGATCGGATTGCTCGTGACCAGGTCGCAGCGGGAAAAGGGGAGCGGCACGTGAAAGCGGTCCCAACTCTTCAGCTCCTTTTTCCAGGCGAGCTGGTAGGTCACGGCCACGATCGGTCGCTGCGTGGCTTGCGATAAGCGCAGAATCCCAGGTTGCAATTGATACTTCGGCCCTCGCGGACCGTCCGGCGTGATGACGAGATCGACCTTCTCATCCGCCGCCGCCTTCACCGCCTCCAGCATTGCCGCTGCGCCGCCGCGCGAACTGCTTCCCCTCACCGCTTGGATGCCGAAGCGCGCCGCCACATCAGTCATGAACTGGCCATCGCGGCTGCGGCTGATGAACGTCTTCGCCGTACGGCCCCAGCAATAGTGCTCGTAGAAGTAGGCCATCAACGCCGTGCGATTGTGCCAGAAGGCGATGATGACAGGCGGATGGTCGGGCTTGTCGAGGATGCCGCCGCGATCCTCCACCGTCATGCGGAGCGACCAGCCGACGAAGTGGATTACCGTTGAACTGAGCCAGGCGAGAAAGGGCTTCATCCGATGACGGGACCGCGCATGCGGCCAATGAGGCGCGAGATGGCGCGGCCGGGAGTTTTAACCAGAAGTTCGGTCATGAAGACGTCCCACGTCATGGTCATCGGTTCGACGACATCGCGGAGCGCGAAGAGACCGACCGCGATGGTGGCGGCCAGCGTGCTATAGAAAAGCGAGTAGCTGTTCCACTGCCACCAGCCCCATTGGTCGGTCCAATTGCCGAGGTGATCCATGACCGAGCCCCAGACCAAAGGCACGAGGCCGACCGTGAGATTACTCATGACACTATAGAGCGCCAGAAAGTGCGGCCGACCCATCTGCGGCACGATGCCCATGACGGTGCGGACGTTGGCCAAATTCCAGAGCGCGCCGCCCAGGCCCGAGGTCAGCACCTGGATGCAGAGGACGAGGTCATTGAAGGGAAGAAGGCCCGCGGCCACACCGGCCCAGCCGCTGAAATGGAGAATGAAGAGCAGGCCGGACGCAGTAAGCGCGGGCTTATTTCCGGCGCGATCGATGAGCGGGCCGACGAGGAAAAGTCCCAAGGCGAGCACGGCAGTGCTGAACGCGGCGACGTAAAGAACGTTGGCCTCGCTCATGTTGAGGAAGGTGCGGAAATAGCGGACCCAGAAGACGCCCGACGCTCCGAGCGCCATGTTGATGATGACGTTGTAGCGAATGTACTTGAGGAACGGCGGATAAAAGAGCATCTCGCGCCACGGCATGGGATTCGGGTTGGCGACAATTTTTTCCACGGCGACATCGGGGATGCGGCGGAGGAAGATGAGGCTGGTGAAGGCGCACGCGGCGCTGATGCCGAACAAGATTCCGAGCGAATACCAGGCCGGGTGGCGCATCAGCAAGGCCGACAAAAAAAGAGCGACGATGCCGGCGAGTGCGCCGGCGAATTGGTCCTTGGCCAGGAATTCGCCTCGCCGGCTTTCGTGCACGATATGGGTGAACCAAGGCAGGAAGCCGCAGACCGAAATGCCGCGCATGGTGTTATAGATGAAGGAAAGGGTGAGCATCAGGCCGATGCGCGTGACGGGCGCAATGGAGTCGGGCAGGAACGCGACGACCATCATGCCGACCACGACGACGCTGCGCGTGGTCCAGCCCCGCAGGACGAAGCGGCGATAGCCAACTTTCTCGACAAACTGCGCGGCGGGAATCTGCAGAATATTAAGCACCGGCGCGAGGCAGGCGGCGAAGGCGAGGACCTTGGCGCTGGCCTGCAGGTTCTGGAAGAAAAGGAGCATGGGCGAGCCAAGCACGACGACCCACGAGGCGGTGTTGAAGACCTCGTAGATGTAAACGAAGTGGATGTCCTTGGGCATCGGCTCTTGGGAGCCGGGCACTTCAAGCGCGGGAGTGGTGCTCATGCGCGGAAGGTTTTCATCGAAAGGTCGAGCGTAGGGCTTCGCGGGCGGGAAGCCAAGTCCAACGCGTTCCCGGCATCGGCAGCAGCACGTGCCGGACCTGCGGTTTTCTCTATTTGCTAAATTTCCAATCTTTTTAGCAAATTTTAGAAACGCAGCAAACGGTGGTATACCGCCCCTTTTGTTTTTCGTGCGAAGATGACGGCATGAACGAAAGAACGAATTTGCTGAATCAGTCGCGGAAAGGGGCGAAGCCACACCGAGGGCGGTGCGTGGATAAAGATTTTGCTTTGGCACACCGCGCGCTAAGCTTACCGATTGTGCCGACATCGAGCTCACCCCAACGTCTCGTCGCCCTGGGCGCGGATGGCGCGGATATTCTGCACGAGCTGGGTGTCTGGTCGCAAGTCGTGGGGGTGACCGCGTTCTACCGTCCGCCGCCGGGGGCGGAGGCGAAGCCGCGCGTGAGCGGTTTCAGTTCCGGCAACATCAAGGCGATCCTGCGACTGGATCCCGACTTGGTCATTACCTCGACCGATGTGCAGCACCAGCTCGCGTCCGATTTGATCAAAGCCGGTGTGACGGTTTGGGCGATCAACTCGCGTAACCTGGACGAAATCCACGCCGCGATCCGCAACCTCGGCCAGATCGTGCGCCGTGGTGAGCGGGCCGAGGAACTGATCGCGCAAATGGAGATCGCGATGAAGCCGCTCCCGGTCAATGGCGCGCCCAGACCCAAGGTCTACTTTGAGGAATGGCCCGATCCGCTCATCACCGGCATCGGTTGGGTCTCCGAGTTGATCGAGCGCGCAGGCGGCACCGATATTTTCGCCGACTTGCGCCATGAGAAAAAATCGGCCGCGCGCACGGTGGCGCCGGAGGAAGTCGTCGCGCGCCAGCCGGATCTCATCTTCGCCTCGTGGTGCGGCAAGCCGGTGGAGATGGCTGACATCACTTCGCGCCCGGGCTGGGACAAAATCCCCGCCGTGCGGCAGGGGCGGCTGATCGAGATTTCCTCCGACGATATCCTGCAGGCCGGTCCGCGCCTG
>CAZZWT010000167.1:0-7093 GCA_964657775.1 uncultured Candidatus Methylacidiphilales bacterium
TATACCGCGCCTTCTCTATGACATCACCCGACCCACACGATTTGGAATGGGAACGCCGCTATGAAGAAAACGATACCCCTTGGGATAAGGGCGCGGCCGCTCCACCGCTGGTCGATTACTTGAAGGCGCAGCCCATCACAGGGCGCGTGCTCATCCCCGGCTGCGGGCGCGGGCATGATGCGCGGACGCTCGCGGCACAAGCCGGTTGCTCGGTGGTGGGGCTCGATCTGGCCCCGACCGCGGTCGTGGAAGCCACGCGGCTCACGAAAGAAGCCAGCCTCGGCGCGTCGGCAAAATTCGTGGAGGGCGACTTCTTCCAATTACCGGCGGAGATGATCGGGGCCTTCGACTGGCTGGTGGAGCACACCTGCTTTTGCGCGATGGAGCCGCGCCGGCGCGTCGATTACGTGTCCGCTGCGGCCTCAGCCTTGCGCGCCGGCGGAAAAATCTTCGGCATCTTTTACCTGACGCCTGACGTCGAAGCCGGGCCGCCCTTCGCGGTATCGATTGACGACCTTAAGGCCTTATTCGAGCCGCACTTCGTCATCCTCGATTCGTGGATACCGACGGTCTGCTTTACTGGTCGCGAGAAGCGGGAACGCGTTCTTATTCTTCAAAAGCGTTGAGTGAAAGGCAGGCCTAACGCGACGGACGCCACCGGCCTCATCTCAATGGCTCTGCTGCGAGTTTCCGCCGGAGTGATAGGTTCCCCCACCGCCGCCGCCTGACCCACCGCGATAACCGCCTCCGTTGTTGGCGGGATACCCGCCGCCGGAATTCCCGCCTTGGCTCTGCTGTCGTTGCGGGGCTTGTTGCTCCTGCTGATGAATAATCGGCGCGCTGGGCGCAACGTGGGTTTGCGTCGGGGATACCACGGCGGGAACAGTTGAAGGACTTGTCTGGGAATAGGGCGTCGGCGCTGCCGAGTTCGGATAATAACTGCGCGGAGGTGCATGGTCCGGCGTGATGGCTTGCGGAAAGACCCGCTGCGGCGGCGGCGCGACCACGGTGGCGGAAGGCTGCGGATTCACGTGTTGATTTTGCGGTGTGGTGAACGTCTGCTGCCGGGAAACTTCCCTCGCCACAGGATGCATCGTGCTCAGCGGCGTCTGCAGGATCGGGCGCACGATGGTCTCATCGGTCATCACCTTGGCCCCAGCAGGCGCATGGTCTGCCGCGATTCTCGCCTGCTGCACCTGTGCTTCGGTCGCCGCCGTGCCGCCCAATTGCGTATTCACCGAAAGCGGGCGCATCACATCCGCGCCGCGGTTGATGGAAGCCTTGCCGATCGTCCCCGCCAGGCGTTGCGGTTGCGCAATGCCGCCCGCATTCACGCGTGGGGCAAAGAGAGAGAGCGAATTTCCGGTCACCGTGCCGCCCCCGCCCGGCTGGCTGGCGCGCACGAGGTTGAGGCGCTGCACCGGCGAGGCCGATGCGGCATTGACCTGGGCCAGCATCGGACCGCCCGTCGTCACGCGGCGGAAACCTCTCGCGCTGTTGGCTGCGGCTCCACCACGGTTCACGTTGATATTGGTCACATTCGTCGTGTGATTGATGATCGCGAAGTTGTCGCCCCGGTTGCGGTAATAGCCATAGTAGTGGGGATAGCCGAGACACGTCACCGGCAGGAACGTGTACCAGCCCGCACCGATGCCGTAGAACGCGTCGCAATCGCCGCCAATGTGGAAACCGACCTCGAGCGAGGTATCGCCGTCGGAGTAATCGACGCCGACAAAGCTGTCGGGCGGAAGCGGAGCCCACCCGGCGTAGCCATCGCCGTACCGCCACGCCACCCACGCCGGCGCCCACGTGTAACCGGGCACCCAGCACCAACCCGTGCCATCAAGATTGACCCACCGGCCATAATGATACGTGGCCCAGCCGAACGACTCGTCGGAAACCCATGTCCAGCCGTCATTCGTGTAGACCCAATGGCCCTGCGTGTACGGCGCCCAATTGGGATCGCTCACCGTCGGCTGCCAAACGTAACCGTAATCATCGGTCTGAATCCATGTGCCCTGATTATCGAGCGCATCGTAAAAAGTCTGGAAGGACACGACGGGCTCCTCCGCGACGCTCGCCTCATCGGGCGAAGGTGCGCCAGAGTCTTGGCCCAAGGCATTCGCCTGATCCGGCGCGGGGACCGCAGAGTTGTCGGCCTGCGGTGGCATAGAGGCACTGTTATCATCCTGCGCCAGAATCGGCATGGCTAGGAATGCCACCAAAACCGCGGAAAGACACGGGAAGGAAGGAAATCGGCGCATCTTTCCTTTGGACGCCAACCGCTCCTGACACCTTCAGCTAATTAAAGCGACGTCAGGCTAAAAAGATACTCTCCGCCGGGGGCGGCGGCATTGGATCGGGCGGAATCACGCCCACGGCCGCATCGGCGCGTTGCCGTGTATGGCCGGCCGGGCGCACTTCGGAGGTCATCAGGTTGCGCCCGATATTCTCTTTCACCACGATGCCCCGTTCCAATTCGTCGCTGAAATCCATGATGACGGTTAGCACCTCGCCCGTTGCTAGTAGCATGATTTTGTCGTTTGCGTAGTACATGTCTGTTCGTCTAAATCCCAAATCTCAGTCGCCGACCTTCAAGATAAAACACCCACCTACAGTGATCGAGTCGCGGAAAATATTCAACTGATCTCGACAAGCGGGGAGACCCAAGTTGTCTCATCCGTCTCTACCACTTGGAACAAGAAACTTGTCTCGTGCAAAATACTATAATTTCTGGCATCATCTGCCAAGAAGTTTATTCCCTACTTAGTCTCTCGACATTGACCACAGCTTGTTTCGGCGCATACTTATAGCTCCTCAATCGCAAGGCAACCTGCTAGTATTTCACCCCTTATGAGTTCCGAAACCACCGCGCCCAAGGCGCTCGCCGCCAACGAAAACATCAAAGCCGCCTCGCATCTTTTGCGCGGAACCATTGCCCAAGACCTCGCTGATACCAGTACCGGCGCCATTTCCGAAGACAACGGCCAGCTCACCAAATTTCACGGACTCTATTTGCAGGACGACCGCGACCAACGAATCGCTTTGAAAAAGGCCGGCAAGGAAAAAGCATTCTCGTTCATGCTCCGCGTGCGCTTGCCGGGCGGTCGCGCGACGGCGCAACAATGGCGCGTCCTTGACCAACTGGCCAACGAAGTTGCATCCCCATCCCTGCGCCTCACGACTCGCCAGACTTTTCAGTTCCACGGCGTGTTGAAGGGCAATGTGAAGAAGCTGGTCCAGGGTATGCACAGCGTGCTGCTCGATTCCATCGCGGCCTGCGGGGATGTGAACCGCAACGTCATGGCGCCGCCGAACCCGGAGCGAAGCAAGCTGCTGCAGGAGGTCTACGAGCATGCGCGCGCGTGGAGCGAATTCGCGTTGCCGAAGACGCATGCCTACCATGAAATTTGGCTCGATGACGAAATGGTCGCGGGCGGCGAGCCGGAATCTGAGCCGATGTACGGCGCCACCTACCTGCCGCGCAAATTCAAAGTCGGCTTTGCGTTGCCGCCGCATAACGACGTCGATGTTTTCTCGCAGGACATGGGCTTCATCGCCATCGTGGAGAATGACAAGCTCGTGGGCTACAACGTGACGGCGGGCGGCGGACTCGGCATGAGCCATGGCAACGAGGAGACTTTCCCGCGCCTGGCCGATGTGCTCGGGTTCATTCGCGCCGAAAAGGTGAACACGGTGGGCGAGGCGATCCTCACCACGCAACGCGATTACGGTGACCGCACGAACCGGAAGCACGCGCGCCTGAAGTACACAATCGAGGACCGGGGCGTGGCGTGGTTCAAGGCCGAGGTTGAAAAGCGCGCAGGCCTTACGTTTGGCCCGGCGCGCGCCTTTAATTTCACGACCATCGAAGATCCGTTTGGCTGGCATCAGGGCGTGGATGGGCTCTGGTTCTACGGACTCCATATTTTGAGCGGTCGCATCAAGGACTTGCCCAAGTGGCCGATGAAGACCGCGCTGCGCGAGATCGCGGAAATTCACACCGGCGACTTTCGCCTGACGCCTTCGCAGAATGTCACCATTGCCGGCGTGACGGAGGAGCAGAAGCCCAAGATCCAGGAAATTCTCGGCAAGCACGGACTCACCCACGAGAACCAGCGGGCCGGCCTGCGCCTGAACGCGCTTTCCTGCGTGGCGTTACCGACCTGCGGCCTCGCCCTCGGCGAGAGCGAGCGCGCGCTGCCGGAAATTTTGGAGAAACTCGAGCTCGTCCTCGACTCTGCCGGCCTGCACGACGATGCCATCAGCATCCGCGTCACCGGTTGCCCGAATGGTTGCGCCCGCCCCTACCTCGCCGAGATCGGCATGGTCGCGAAGGCGCCGAACAAGTACGCGCTCTACCTTGGCGCAAAGTACAATGGGACGCGGCTGAACCGCCTCGTCTCGCCCAGCGTCTCGATCGATGGCGCGGTGACGATGCTTACGCCAATCATCAACCGCTACGCCAAGGAGCGCGAGAACGGCGAAGGCTTCGGCGATTTCTGCGAACGCGCCGTGCTGCCGAAGGACGCGACGTTCCACAAAGTTGGTACGGTCGCGTAGACCCCTGGTAGCCGCCGCACGCCGGGCGGCGGTGTTTTGTTGAGGATTATAACGCGGCACGCCCGGACTTCTGGAGAATCGCGTTCGCCAGCCTCGCCTCGACTCGCCGCGTCAAGTCCTTGAAATACCGCACGGAATCCTCCAGCCCGCCCATCGACGCGTACTGGAGCAACGGCTCGATCAGCCACCGCTCGGTCGGCGTGATTTCCGCCTTCAACGTGCCCGCCTCCAAGTGCGCCTCGATCCAGCTCAGGCTGGAGGGCACGTGCTCCCAGGCGCGATGGGCCAGGTCGAACGCCGTCTGATGGAGGACCGCGAAGGTTTCCTCCGGCCGGTAGGCGCGGACCGTGCGCCCTACGGCGATCACATGTTCGACCAATTCCCGCGTTTCCGGGTCTTCCCGCTCGCCGAGAATTTCTTTCACCTTCAGCGGACGAAACCGTCCTTGCGCATCGATGGCCTTGAGCTGTCCCAGCAGGTTGGCCATGAGATTGACGAGGCCCTTGTCGAATTCCACGCGGGTCGGCGAGGCGGTTTCCGCCACGTCGAAATGGCCGCCAAAACTTTGCAGCACGTCACCCGCTCTCCGCCGATGCGCGGCGTCTCCTCCCGCCAAACGCGTGACGCCGGGCGGCCCGGGAAAATAGATCGCGCCGACGCCCTGGCCTTCGCGCCGGCCTGTCTGCATCGTGACGCCGCGCAGAAGCTTGCCGACGATCTGGCCCATGGGGTCACTCCACAAATCGGGCAGGCGGCCGTAGAGCGTCGCGTCCTCAAGCGCCTCGACCAGGTAGCGCCGGACGCGCTGATGATAAATGCCGTTGCTGGAGAGCACCAAGGTCGGCAACTGCTCGATGGCCGCGTCGATGCCGCCGCGCCGATAAAGAAATTCAAGCACGCGCACGTACTCCAAAACGACTGCCAGAATCTGGTCGGACTGCGGGCAGACCAGCAGGATTTCCGGCAGCGCGTTCGCTTCCGCGCAGGCCAGGAGTGGCGGCCGGCAAACTTGCGCGGGGACATGTCGCGTGCCAGCGGGTGTCTTGATGGCCAGCGCACCCGCCTCCATCAAGGCCCGGTGGGTGGTCGATCCGCTCCGCTCAATAAAGAAAACCGGTCGCGCCGCGTCTTCCAACTGGCGGGTCAAATGGTAAAAGAAACCGACGCCTAATGCTCCCACCGGCAGGATGCCTACGCTACCCTGGACGCCGGAGCCACTCATCACGCATCGCCCACGGCGCGCAGGACTTCGTTCGCCTTTTGCGGGTTGGTCGTTTTGAGAATTAAGAGCGCCGGCTGGCCAACTTGGGCTGATGAGGCGTAGGCGTACTCGATATTGATGCCGGCGGCGGCCAGCGCCTCGCCGACGGCAGCGAGATTGCCCACCCGATCGGTGACCTCGACGGCGAGCACTTCGGCTTCGACGGCGGGCAGGCCGGCCTCTTCCAAAGCCGCGCGCGCCTTGGCCGGATCGCCCGTCATCAGCCGTACCATGCCCTGCTCCACATTGTTGATCACGCTCACCGCATCGATGTGGATGGACCGTGACGCCAGCAGGCGAGCCATATGCCCGAGACGTCCCGGCTCATTCTCAATCGCGACGCTAAGCTGCCTGCGCAACTGGGTATTCATGGACGGACTATCGCCCCAATTGCGCAGAAGCGAAAGCTCTTACCGCGCCACGCGATTCAGCGCGCTGATGACCGCCTTAAGCGACGCGATCTCGATGTTGGTATCGGTCGCGGCGCCAAACGTCCCAGGGCCGGCGCCCGACTTCACCTCGAAATAGGCGACCGCCTTCGCCTCGGCGCCGCTGCCGAGCGAGTGCTCCGAGTAGGACACGACCTCGAACGGCTCGACGATCTTGCTCTCGTTCAGCCCGTGCACGAAGGCCGCGACGGGACCGTTTCCACTCCCGCGGATCTGGTGCACCTGGCTGCCTTGCTTCACCCGCACGATGCATTCCACGCCCGTGCCGGTCGGCGTCATCTTGCTCACGCCCTGAAACGCCAACGGCTGGTCGCGGTCCAGATACTCCTTCTTGAAGAGTTCCAGAATATCTTCCGGCGGCAGTTCCTCGCCGCGCTCGTCGGCCACGCGATTGATGATGCGGCCGAAATCGCGATGCATCGCCTTCGGCAAGACGTAGCCGAATTCCTGCTCCATGACATAGGCCACGCCGCCCTTGCCGGACTGGCTGTTGATGCGAATGATCGCGCGATAATTCCGCCCGATATCGTGCGGATCGATCGACAAATAAGGCACCTCCCAAACGCCATCGGGATGCGCCGCGCGGTCCTTCAGGCCCTTGTTGATTGCGTCCTGGTGCGAGCCGGAAAACGCCGTGAAAACGAGATCGCCGCCATAGGGCCAGCGCAACGGCACATCGAGCTTCGTCCACTTCTCGTAGTTGTCGCGGATCTCGCGGATGTTGCTGAAATCAAGCTTCGGATCGACGCCTTGTGTGAACAGATTCAGCGCGACCGTGACGATATCGAGATTGCCCGTGCGCTCGCCGTTGCCGAAGAGC
>CAZZWT010000168.1:0-6209 GCA_964657775.1 uncultured Candidatus Methylacidiphilales bacterium
GTGGCTTTTCCGCCGATGACACAGCCCACCTTAAATCACTTGTTCAGGAATTTACCCGGGCACCCCAACTCGGCTTTCTGGGCGAACCCCGCGTGAACGTATTAATGCTGAATTTGGCCCTCGATCAACTAAAGTGAGTTTGTGGAGGAAACCCGGCCCAATCCTGATGCTCTACTCGCTTCCATCCAATCGGAAGAAGCGCGACTAAAACGCGGTCGGCTGAAGATCTTTTTCGGCATGGCCCCTGGTGTGGGCAAGACCTACGCCATGTTGGAAGCAGCGCAGCGGGAACAAAAGCAGGGCGTCGATGTCGTGGTGGGATTGGTCGAAACGCATGGCCGCCCGGAAACGGCCCGCATGCTGGAAGGGATACCGGCGGCTGCGCGGCGTAAAGTCGAATACCGAGGCACCACGCTCGAGGAGATGGACCTCGATGGCATTATTTTCCTGCGGCCTCAACTGGTGATTGTGGATGAACTCGCGCATACCAATGCGCCGGGTTCACGCCATCCGAAGCGTTACCAGGATGTGTTTGAGTTGCTCAGTCTCGGCATCCATGTTTATACCACGCTCAACGTCCAGCACGTGGAAAGCCGGGCCGATGCCGTGCGCCAAATGACGGGCGTCACCGTGAGCGAGACTGTCCCGGATTCCATTCTGGAGCAGGCCGACGATATTGAGTTGATCGATATCTCCCCGCAGAGGCTCCGCGAACGGCTGGTCGAGGGAAAAGTCTATCTTGGGGCGCGGGCGGCGGTCGCTTCCGACCATTTCTTCCGGGAAGAGAACTTGGTCGCACTGCGCGAGATCGCCCTGCGCCTTACCGCCGAGCGGGTCGACCAGCAACTGCGCTCGTTACGCAAGAACCAGTACGCGGGAACATCGGGCCGGCTGATGGTGGCCATGGGGCCGAGCCCCTATTCGCTGGAATTGATCCGACGCACGCGCCGGCTGGCCTACGCCCAAAATGCGAGCTGGCTGGCCGTCGCGATCGAGCCGGAAGTCCCCTTTGCCCCGGAGGACCAGCGCCAATTCGACAAGAACCTGGCCTTGGCCCGCGAGCTGGGCGCCGAGGTGATCTTTACGCGGGACCACGATCTCGCGGGTGCCCTGCTGCGCGTGGCCAGGGAAAATCATGTCACGCAGATCGTGCTCGGCCGATCGCAAGGCCCGCGGTGGAAGGACTTGTTGAAGGGCGGATCACTCCTGGATCGACTCATGCGCAATGGTGACGCGATCGACCTGCACATCATTCCGCCCGCTTCAAGGACGACAAAGTGGAAACCGCGCGACGCCGGCACGACAGACTGGTCCGGTTATTCCTGGGCAGCAGGGGGGGTGGGCGCCGTCACGCTGCTCAACTTCACGCTAAATAGCATCACGGGCTACTGGTCGCTGGCGCTGTTCTACCTGCTCGGCATTTTGTTGATGAGCTTGCGCCTTCGGCACGGGCCTCTGCTTTTGGCGGCGGCTTTGAGCGCGTTGGCGTGGGATTACCTCTTTATTCCCCCGCTCTACACGCTCTACATCGCGAAGTTCGAGGACGGTTTCATGGTCTGCCTATTCTTCGTCGTGGCGCTGGTAACGGGACAGCTCACCTCGCGCTTGCGCATGGAAGAACGCAACGAGCGGCGGCGTGAGCAAAGAGCCTTGGCGCTATACCGACTGGCGCGGAGCATCGGTGGCGCCTTATCCCTTGATGAAGCGCTGACACAGGCCGCCAAGCAGATCCGCGAGACTTTTGATGTCGAGTGCGCTTTCTATATCGCCAGCAGCACGTTCGGCCTGCCCGACGCCCCGCATTCTTCCGCGACTTGGAAACTCGGGGAGAAGGAACACAGCGTGGCGGTTTGGGCCTATCGAAATCGAAAAACGGCGGGACGCTTTACGGACACGCTCGCCTCCTCAGAATGTTTTCATATCCCTCTCGTTACCGCGACAGGCGCTTACGGCGTACTCGTGATCAATCCCCAAATACCCGTTCTCACGTTGGATGATCGCGACCTGCTGGAATCCTTCGGCCAACAAATTGCCGTCTTCCTGGAGAAAGAGTCCCTGCGGACGGAGGCGGAAGCGGCCCGGATGCTGAGCAAGTCGGATGAGCTTCATCGCGCCCTGTTCAATTCCGTCTCGCACGAATTGCAGACGCCCCTCGCCGTCCTTCAGGGCGGCCTGGACGAATTGCGCGGTCAACCGAGCCGCGTCGAAAAAATCGTCGAGACCATGAACGACGCGATGGAGCGGTTGAAACGCCTGGTCAAAAATCTCCTCGATAGCGCGCGGCTGGAAACGGGACGTCTCGATCTCCACCGCGAATGGGGCGAGGTGCGCGAACTGGTGGACCTCGCGATTGAACTCACCGGCGATGCGTTGCGCGAGGCCAGCCTGCAGGTCGAATTGCCCGATGAGTTGCCCCTGGTGCGGATTGATTTCGGCCTGATGGCGCAGGCCCTGGCCAATATTCTGCACAATGCCGTCGCGCATAGTCCCGCCCCGGTGAAGATCACGGTCAAGGCGGAGAAGGCCCATGCGTCCCTGGCCCTTCTCATTGAGGACAACGGGCCGGGCATACCGGCGGAGCTTTTGCAAGGCGTCTTCGAAAGATTCGTTCGATCATCCGGAGCCAAGCCGGGCGGCAGCGGCCTGGGTCTGCCTATTGCGAAAGGCTTTATCGAGGCGCATGGCGGCACGGTCGAGGCCCGTAACCTACCCACGCGCGGCTGCGTTTTTGTCATGCGACTGCCCTTGGAAAAAGTTCCCGCATCGATCACACTGGAGGCATGAGCAGGAATGGAACGTCGGTGCTGGTCATCGACGACGAAATCCAATTGCGGCGCATGCTCCGCATCAGCCTCGAGGGCGCGGGCTACCGCGTTTGGGAAGCGCCCACGGGTGAGGAAGGCCTGGTGGAAGCGGCCAGCCGCCGCCCGGAAATCATCCTGCTCGATTTGAGCCTGCCGGACATGAACGGAGTGGCCGTGCTTAAGCGCTTGCGGGAATGGTCCTCCGTGCCGGTGCTGATCCTGTCGGTTCACGACGCCGAACGTGACAAAGTTGCCGCCTTGGACGCCGGCGCGGATGACTATGTGACCAAGCCTTTCCACACCGAGGAACTGCTGGCCCGCCTGCGGGTCAGCCAGCGGCGGCGCGTGACCGAGACCGACTCGCCGGTCTTTGAGCTCTCCGGTTTGAGTATTGATTTCGTTACCCGGGAAGTCCGCTTTCGGGCGCACCCCATTCACCTGACGCCCACCGAATATGCGCTGCTTCGACTCTTGGCCATCAACGCGGGGAAGGTCTTAACCAGCAGTTATATCCTGCGGGAGATATGGGGCCCAAAAAGTATGGAGCAGTCCCAGTACCTGCGGGTCTACGCCTCCCAGCTACGTTCCAAGCTGGTCCAGGCGGGCGCTTCCAAGACCCTGATCAAAACCGAAACGGGCATCGGATATCGTCTGCCTTTGGATTAACGATATGTCTTGTCGCTGAAGCCACCGCGCGGTAAGCAACCGGCATGGGCGCGATTCTCATTGGGATGTTCCTGGGCTTCCTCGCCTACTTTTTTGTCCGGACGATCCTGACCGGCATCTACACCGTTGGCCAAAATGAGCGCGCGGTCATCACCACCTTCGGCCGGGCGGAGCGGCTCGGCGGCACGACCTTGGAGGACCCGATTGCCGAATCGCTTAATGAGGAGGAGAAGAAACGCTACGCCTACCCCACCTTGCGCGTCATCGGCCCGGGCGGTCCCTATTTCAAGCTGCCGTGGCAGCGCGTCTATAAAATCACCGTCGCGACGCAGACGCTGAACATCGCCTTCGATCCCGAAAGCGCGCGCGCGAATAATAATAACCAGGTGCTGGAAGCAGTGACGAAGGACCAGCTCAACACGGGCCTCACCGGCCAATTGCGCTATACGATCGCGGAGCGCAATCTCTACGCGACGCTCTTCGCGGTGAAGAATCCGATCGCGCACGTCATGGGCTACTTCGTCTCGATCCTGCGCGAGCGCATCGCGAATTTCGACGCTCCGCCCATGGCCGTGGTCACGGAGTCGGCCGTGCCCGGGGGCCCCGGCGTGGAACCGGCGATCGTGCAGGGCATCTCGATCAATGACCTGCGTAAAAACCTTCGGGAGCTCAACGAGCAGATGGACACCGAGTGCGCCTCCTCCGCCGCGCGCTACGGCATCCGGCTCGACGCGGCGCTGATCACCAGCATCGATCCGCCGCCGGCGGTCGAGTCGGCCCTGGCCGCGATCAACACCGCGCATAACGAAGTTTCCTCCGATATCAGCGTGGCGCAGGCCGCGGCGGACCAGCGCATCGTGCAGTCCAAACGTGCGGTGCAGATCGAGACGCTGAACGCGCAGGCCGAGGTCGAGCCGCTCAATTGGCTGGCCGCGCAACTGGCCGACCTGCGCAAGAACGGCCCCGAGGCGCTGCCACTTTACCTCCGCAACATCCGGCTGGCGCTCTACGCCAAGGCCTCGCACATTATTCTGGAGATGAAGGAATAAAATGGACGCCGCTTCTTCCCTCATCCCATCCGGACTGATCCTCGCCGCGATGGCATCGTTTTTCACCTTCATCGGCTGCTTCATTGCGCTGCCGACTTTCCTTGGCATCCTGCGCTTTCTTGGCGCCTACATCGTCGTGGAGGAACGGCAGTGCCTCGTCTACGTCCTTTTCGGCAGAGTGCGGCTCATTCTCGACGAACCGGGCCTCCATTTCCCCTTCGCGACCGACCTGAGCTGGCGCGCGCTCTTCGTAAATTTCTTCGGCGATGTCAAAGTTGTCGACATGCGCCTCGACCAGGAATATCTGCGGAGCCAGCCGGTGAATTCCGAAGAAGGCGCACCCATGGGCATCGGTGTCTGGTACGAGATGCAGATCAGCGACCCGGTGGCGTATCTCTTCAAGAACGCCGACCCCCGCGGTTCGCTGCGCGCGAACGTGAGCAACGCGACGGTGCGCAACCTGAGCAACCTGAAGCTCGCAAACATGCTGGAAGACCGCCATTCGATGAGCACGCTGGTCCGCGACGAGGTGACCGATAAATCGAAGGATTGGGGCTATTCGCTGGGCAGCGTTTATGTGCGCAAGGTCCATTTTCGTGACGCGAGCATGATTCAGCAGATCGAGGAAAAGGTGGTGAACCGGCTGCGCCAGGTAACCTCCGCCATCCGGCAGGACGGCACGAACCAGGTGAACCTCATTGCCAGCACCGCGGCGCGCCAGGCGGCGGTCGAGTTCGCCAAAGCGGCGGCCATGCGCCCTTCCATCGTGGGCAGTGCGTTGAATACGATTGCCCAGGACAAGGAAGTGGCCGAGGTGATGTTCGAGATTTTGGAAAATCAACGGATGCTGGAGGGCAGCGTGAATGTGACGCTGATCCCGCCGAACCTGCGTGGCGATGGGCTAACCCAGTTCCTCACCGCCGGACAAGCGGTGAAGGACGATCGCGGCGCAGCTGCCGTGACGGCGACACAAGATCCCGCCACGCCACCACCCTTGCCGCCCGGAGTGCAGGGCAATCCATTGTAGGCGACGGGCTCAGCGATTGAGAATGTCGTAGGGATTGCCGAGCGGAGCGCGCACCGGCGTGATCACCGGCATTTCCTTGCCTTGGATGGGCTGTTCCGGGTCATCCCGCGGAGTTGTCGGCGGCTTGATGGCCGTATCGGCGGTTTGCTGCTTGGACGGGGCCGATTTCGGCGCAGGCGGCGCCAGGTAGTCCGCCTGGGCACGATGCAACTGCTCGGCATCCATCGCGATGGGAAGTTGCAGCAGCGACTCGGAGTTGTCCTGATGCGCCTTGGCGTGCGCGAGCGATTCGCCCGGCAGCATCTCAAGCTCCGCATCGGAGAGTCCCGGCTGAACCAACGGATCGTTCTTCGCCGCGATCATCCCCGGCGTCTCGATGTCGTTGTCCGTGGGATCGGGAATGATGGAAGTCCGCGCCTGAAGCTGGGGCGCGGCGGTCGATCCGTTGAAGGGCGCCACGGACGCGTCCGGCAGGGATGCGTAGAAATTCTTGATCCCGGCGGCATCCGGCGCGCTGATGGGAGTGACGAGCGGCGTCAGGAACGAACTGCCGAACGGACCACTGCTCATCAACGTCGAGGAAGTCGCCGAGCCCGGGCGCAATCCCACCGCGCCATGATCGACCGCTGCGCCAGCCGGGTGGATTCGAGCGCGCACCGCTCA
>CAZZWT010000168.1:6219-7091 GCA_964657775.1 uncultured Candidatus Methylacidiphilales bacterium
GCCATGATCGACCGCTGCATCCTTCGTGCGATAAAGCGGCTCGTCTCTGGCGGCTTCGTTGTGGTAATCGGTCAGGCCCGCGAGCTTGGCCAGGTCTTGGTTGCCGGAAATTTCCTGGTACGGATTGGCCTCGCGATCAACCGCGGTGCTCGTGACCGAGTGCGTCTGAAGTTGCTTTTCATAGGCGCGCAGCAACCAGTCCTTTTCCAAGGCCGCCTGCTCGCGCGCCCTGCGGTCCGCGGTGATTTCCGCCGGCGTGGCCCGCTGCGGTTTTTTGATCGTGACGTCCAAGGGAATACCATCGCGATCGTATTGGAGATTGGGATCAACAATCGGGCCGGTGACACTGCCGGGGTCCGCACGGAGGGACGACGCGAAAGCGATCAGTCCGGCCGCGGCCATTGAAACGCAACAGACTGTTTTCATCGTTCACTTAGCATACGCTGATTGCGAAAACATTTCAACGGCGGCGTCTTAGCGGCAAAACGTGAAAAACAAAGCCTTTTTTGAGAGGAGAAAAAGCTTTTCGCCAGAGGCGCGACTCGCTAGCAACAACTCATGGCAACTAAAGCACCCAAGAAAACCACCAAACGTAAACCTAACGCAGCCTTCCTCAAGCCGGTGACCCCGGACGACAAGCTCGCAGCCGTGGTCGGCGCCAAGCCGCTTCCCCGCACCGAGATTGTTTCCAAGCTCTGGGTCTATATCAAGAAGAACGGTCTTCAGGACAAGAAAGTGAAGACCCAGATCAACGCTGACGACACCCTCAAGGCAATCTTTGATGGCAAGAAGTCGGTAACGATGTTCGAGATGAACAAGTACGTCTCTGGCCATCTGAAGGCTTAATCAAGTTTCGTTTGAGTCAGTTTCAG
>CAZZWT010000169.1:0-7088 GCA_964657775.1 uncultured Candidatus Methylacidiphilales bacterium
CGCCGATGACCTGCGCCGGTTGCCGGACGAAAAACTGCTCGATACAACGCAGTGGCGCGGCCTTATCATCGAGGAACCGGCGACACAATTCACCACCCATGCCTCGCGCCGCGCACTGGACCGCACCTCGTTTGTGCTGCGCGTCGAATCGTGGCGACCCACGGGCGGCCGGCTTTTCGGCGCGGATATCGAGGCGCCCTGGCAATCCGCGGAGGGCAACATGCGCTGCACGGTGGTCGGGCCGGCGAAGGAACTCCGCTGCGGCGACCGGCTCGAGTTCGCGACCGAGTTGGTTCCGGTCGCGCCGCCGCTCTGCCCGGGTGAGCTCGACTACCGCGCTTACGAGGCGGAACAGGGCATCTATTTTCATGCGACCATTCCCTCGCTCAACTGGCGGCGCATCGAAACCAGCGGTGGCGACTGGTGGCAAAATCTCTCCTTCGCTGCACGCGATTGGGCCTATGCGCGCTTGCAGATCGGGCTTGAAGACGACCCGCGCATGGCCGATTTCCTTGCCGGCATGCTGATTGGCTACCGACAGGAAATACCCACGGACATCGAGCAGGACTTCCGTCGCACGGGCACACTGCACGTCTTCGCGGTCAGCGGCCAGAACATCGCGGAGATGGTCGTCGTCGCGCTGATCCTCCTGCAATTGTGCGGCCTTGTGCGCTGGCGCTGGGCATGGACGATCGTGCCCGTCGTGCTGCTTTATTGCCTGCTCACCGGCTCGCCTGCCAGCGCGGTGCGCGCGACCGTGATGGCGCTGGCGGTGCTGCTGGCGTGGCGGCTGGGGCGACCGCTCAACGCGCTCGGCTGCTGGTCGCTTGCGCTGCTGGCCATGCTGATCTGGAATCCCGCCGTGCTGCTTGATCCTGGTGCGCAACTTTCCTTCGGGATCGTCCTTGGGTTGATCCTTATCGGTCCGCCAATCACGCGATTCCTTATGCAACCGTTTTCGCCCGATCCGTTTTTACCCGTGTCGCTTTTCACTCCTGCCGAACGCATCGAGCGGCGTTTCTGGTTGATCTTGATCGGTCTGCTCGGCACCGGTGTCGCCGCCGCATTGGTCAGTGAACCGATTACCGCGCTCGATTTCCATCAAGTGACGCCGGTCTCGATTCTCGCCAATCTCGTCGTCGTGCCGACGGCGGGGCTTATCACCATGATTGGCACGCTCAGCATCGCGGTGTCTCTCATCGCCACGCCGCTCACGGCGCTGCTCAATAATGCGAACTGGCTTTTGGCGCGGCTGCTCATCCTTTTCGTCGGTTATCTGGCGCATCGGCCGGGCGCCTCGATCAACGTTGCCGATCTACGCACGCTCGCTTCACCCACACCGTCCTTCGTTGTCGCGCCCTTGCAGGACAGCGCGTGCCTCCTCGTGCGCGCGCCGGATGCCGACTGGCTCTTCAACACGGGACGTGAAAGCTCGGTGCCCTCCGCGACGTGGCACCTCCTGCAATTTCACGGCATCAACCGGCTGGACGGTCTCGTGCTCGCGCAGATGAGTGGGCCCGACAATAGCGGTGCCGCGGCGATCATCCGCGATTTCCAGCCGCGCCAACTCATCGTGCCGGTTTTGCGAACGAAGTCGCCATTGGAAAAGACTTTGCCCGACATGATCGCGCTGGCAGGCCGCGATCCAGGTTCATGGCAGGAGGGGCAAAGCCTTACGCTCGGGGAGGATGTGCGCGTCCATGTCTTAAGCCCCGCCGCCGACAGTGCGGAGAGCCGTGCCGATGATCGCGCCCTCGTTCTTCTTTTTCGCACTTCGAATGGGACGCTCCTTTGGGCCGGGCGGATCGGCGCACAGACGCAGCGCGATTTGCTTGCCACCCATCCGGGCCTTCACGCCGACGTTCTGGTGATGGCCACGGAATCGCCGCCCGATCCGAGTTGGCTCCGCGCGTTAGGTGTGCGCGAGTGGCTGCAAATCCCGCCCCGCGACCGCGAGCTCAACGCCACCGACCGCGCCGACGCGGCGGAGATGTGCCAGATCTGGCCGCTGAATGTGACGGGAGCGGTCGCCATACATTTTGGCCCGGCTGGGCAAATGGAACTGCGGCCTTGGCTCTCCGCGCCGGCGCATCCATAGGTTTTATCGCCGCGTTGGCCTCTGTTTTTCAGAGGTGAATTGCAAATGCTGTGACCCATCGACGAGGTCGAACGTCTCATTCAGTTCTGACCGGGTTGATTTAAAATTTAACGAGATAAGAACCGATGGATGATGTCTTGAAGAGTGAAAGCATTTCAGTCGAGCGGAAGAATTTTATCTTCGATCTGCGCGAGAATCCACGCGGTCGTTTTCTCCGCATTACGGAGGATGCGAACGGGCGCCGTGACTCGATTGTCATTCCCGCGCCCGGCCTGGAGGAATTCCGCCGCGCACTGGACGACATCATCGCCGCGCATCGCGTGGCCGCTGGTTCCCAGTCATAAGACTTACGGTCCGGGCGTCGGCGCGGTCGCAGCTGGCGGTGCGATATGATTGATCGCATCGGTGGCCGCAGCCTTGATCTTGTCCGGTTCCGCAGGGTCCGCCGCGATCGCGCGCAGATCAGGCAGGGAAGCTTCATCCTTCATCACGCCGAGGCCGATGATGCTCCAGCCGCGCATGTAGACGTCGGGATCCTTCAACGTCTGGCGCAGGGTGGGAATGACGGAGGAGTCGCCTACTTCGCCGAGGCCGCGCACAGCGTCGAGGCGCGTCGTCCGGTCAGTTGAAGTGGTCAGCTTGATTAGGACCGGAATCGAACGGGTATCCCGCAGTGTGGCGAGGCACACGGCGGAGATGAGCACGACCTTGGGGTTCGGATCATTCAACCGCGCGGCAAAATCATCCGCGGCGGCGGGTGCCTTGGTCTTGTCATCCGGCGCCTTGCTGAGGAAGAGCAGCGCAGTCTCGGCGGAAGTTTCCACCGTGCTGTCCGAATCGGTGACGGCGTCCAGCAGCGGCTTCACCGCGCTGCCCTGATGCGACTGGCCAAGTGCATTGGCCGCCTCGGAGCGGGTGTCCCAATAGGAATCCTTCAGCGCGTCGATCAGCGGCGGAACCACGCGCGGATCTTTGATCGCCCCCAGCGCCACCACCGCCGCGCGCCGCACCGTCTGGTCCGAATCCTTGGTTGCCCCGGCCAGCGCATCGATCGCGCTCGCCTTCCCAGCCAGCCCCAGGATGCGGACGGCGCCGGCGCGGATGAGCGGGTCTTTATCATGCAGCAAATCAAAGACGACGGTGTCGTTGGGATTGCCCGCCAGAACATCCTCGTAAACAGCGGAGGCGAGGTCGGCGCGCTCCAGATAGAGATATATCGGAATCTGTGCGCGCTCCATCTTCAGGATCTCGGGATCGGCTTGCACCTTCTTGGCCAGCGCATCGGTCGCGGCTTGGTCGGTGGGCGTACCGGCCTCGGCTTTGATCTTGGTCTCGCGTGCACGCAATGCATCGACAAGCGTGTTGTTGGCGTCCTGATACTGCTTCTGCATTTCCAACGCGGACGATTTCTCCAGCGCCTCCTTCGTCTCCTTGTCTCCGCACGCGGTGAGGAGGACCGCGGTGCCGGCGGCCAGCACAAAACGCCAAAAACACTTATTCATGAGAGAGGTCAATTAAGCGGCACCTTGCGCTTCGGCGCAAGGAAAACGTCCTTCAACGCGTTACGACTTGCGGAACTTTAATGTGACTAAACCGCAGCCATGGTTGCATCCTCGCCCGCTTTCGTTGACATTAAGGCATGTCCACCCGCCGTACCGTCCGCGTGGCTGAAGTCCTGCGCAAGGAACTCGCCGCCTGCATGAGCCAGTCGCTCGATCTCGAGGGCTTGCTCATCACCATTTCCTCGGTCGAGATTCCTCCCGACATGCGACAGGCCTACGTCTACGTCAGCACGCTGAAGCCGGAGCTGGAGGAGGAACAGGCGTTGAAGGTGCTGAACCGCAATCGCAAGGAGTGGCAGAGCCGGATCGGTCGCCGCCTGGGGACGAAGTTTACACCGCAACTGATCTTCCGCCTCGATAAGTCCGTGGCGCGCGGCGACCGCGTGATGGAGATTTTGACCAAGCTGCATCTCGACGCCTCGGGTGAGCCCGAGGCCAGGAACGATCACCCGGAAGAGCCGGAGGAGGATTAGCCACAAGAGAACACAGAGAACGGTGGAACCGAACGGACGCTTTTCAGTTTCTTTTTTAAGCCCGTTGTGTTCTTTTGCGGTTTATGTCTTCCGCCCAATCCACGCGGCGCCACGATGGCCGCAAGCCCGATCAACTCCGCTCCATTTCCTTTCAGCCCGGCATCGCGCCGCATGCTGCCGGCTCCGTCCTCGCGAGCTGCGGACGCACCCAGGTGATCTGCGCCGTCACGGTGGAGGAGAACGTCCCGCGCTGGATGAAGGAGCAGAAAGTCACCGGCGGCTGGATCACGGCGGAGTACTCCATGCTCCCGTACTCCACGCTCGACCGCAAAGCGCGCGACATCACCAAGGGACGCATCGATGGCCGCAGTACGGAAATCCAGCGCCTGATCGGCCGCAGCGTCCGCGCCGCCGTGGACCTCGAGGCGCTTGGGCCGCGCACGCTTTGCATCGATTGCGACGTCCTCGCCGCCGACGGCGGTACGCGCACCACGGCCATCACCGGCGTCTACGTCGCGCTCGAGCTTGCCGTGAAGAAATTGCGCAAGGCTGGTTTGCTGACCGACGCCGCCTCTCCGATCAAGACGCCCTTCGCCGCGATCAGCGTCGGCATCGTCAAGGGCCAGCCGGTGCTCGACCTTGACTACGTCGAGGACAAGGACGCCCAGACCGACATGAACGTGGTGATGACCAGCCAGGGCCAATTTATCGAAGTCCAAGCCAGCGGCGAAGAGAGCACATTCTCTCCGAAGGAATTCTCCGCGCTCGTCGACTTGGCAACCAAGGGCATCAAGAAACTCAGCGCGTTGCAGAAGGCGGCGTTGAAGTAATCGTTGCTTGTGCAAGGCGTTGCCTTGTTTTCACCACGACTTCGGAAAAGGGAGGACTCAAACTGATTGGGGAATGGGGGGAGTCGATGACCGGCAACCCTATCCCTGTTGTCGGCCATGGCCCTTTTTCAAAGAGATTGTTTCGAAGGGGATGCCTGTTTGTTCCCCGCCCTGAAAACGGTGGGATATTCGAAGTGCATCAAGGCCAGGAACGACTGGTTGCCGCCCTGGGCGCACGTCGATATTTACGAAATTTTTTACTTTGTGCGCGGTCGCGTCCGATGGTGGGTCGAAAATAAAACGTACGAGCTTTCCGGCAACAATATCATCATTCATCCACCAGGCGTCCTCCACGGCTCCCCGGAATCGGTTCTCCATCCCTCCGCGTATTATTGGATTCAACTGCACATGCCAACGCTCAGGCGTTTGAACGACCATCGATGGATTGATCTCCTCAACGGACTCGGCGGATTGGCGTCGCTCAGCTTTCCGGGGGTACCGGATTTAGCGCGATCCTATCAGGCCATCCTGTCCGAAATTCAGAAGCCAGACGGCTTCAGCCTGATCGAGATCGAAACGTCCCTAATGCAGATCGTGGCGCAGGTCCTTCGTTGTCACAACCACTCGGGCGCGCCTGGGCGCAACTCCGGCGGGTCGAAGGCCATTCGCCTAAGCGTGGCGTGGTGCCAGGACCACTTGGCGGAGGCAACCGTCGACGCCATGGGCCAAGTTGCCCGAATGCCGCGCGAAAATTTTCGCGCTGCTTTCGTGAAGGAGATGGGCCTGACCCCACTCGCATTCATCCACCTGAAGAAGATCGAGGTGGTCAAAACGCGTTTAATGAAAGGTGAGTCCGTGACGGAGGTCGCCCACTCTCTCGGATTTTCCTCGAGCCAGCATCTGGCCACGCTTTTTCGGAAAATCGAAGGCTACTCGCCAACCGATTTCCTCGCTCGCGCGTGAAGTGCGCAACTTGGGACATTCGTCTCAGGCCGCCTCTTTAAGGGATGTCAGAGGTATTGGGGCCAATAAAAAAACAAGATTGAAAACGTGAACGCGCCTAAATGCTTTTTCGCTACAAGTTAGGTTGAAGCAGTTACTCCAAAGACAACTGCTGCACCCAAAAAAAGGACTCTTCATGCAACGCAATCGTAGTTATCTTTTGATCACGGCAGCTTCGTTCGCAATCGCGTCGGCACCGGCCTCGGCGCAAATCCTCCTCGATACGGAGAATTTTAACTTTCCCTCCGGAACAGGTTCTACCGCGAGCGATGTTCTGAACACGGCCTACGGGACGACGTCGGCCAATGAGTTGACCAACGGATGGGCTGCTTTTTCTGGTTCGACCGCGACTGTCGTTTCGTCCACCGTCGCCACCGTGGCTATTTCCGATCGCCAGTCGCCCAACGGGGTGACCAGCGGCGCCAATCAATATGGTTTCCTCGTCATCGCGCCGGCGACCGGTTCGTATCTTGTCGCGACGGCGCCGACGACCCTGTCGATCAACACGGCGGATCCGGGCCTGAAATTTACCTGGGAAGAGGGCAACAGCCTGGCGACCGACTCAACGCGCCTCGCCATCGAAATCGGCAGCCAATGGTACGCCTCATCTGGAACGTTCAGTACGTCCGCCCAGACGGCGGGCAGCTTTGGTGCTTCACCCGGGAGCACCGGCACAGCGGAGAGCCTAACTTTTTCCGCGACCGCCTCTAACTGGAAATTGGTCAGCTTCACGCCCGGCACAACCCTGGCCCTTGGCGCAACGCCTTCTTCCGATCTTAGCGGGAGCATCGACGGGTTGGGCTTTTTCTCCGCGGTAGCAGCCGGCGGCAACGAGCGCCTCGATACCCTGCAAGTTTCCGCGACGTCGCTGGCCGCGGCGCCGGAACCCTCCACGGATTGCCTGATGCTCGGCGGCGTGCTCGCTCTCGGCCTCGTGGCGCGATCCCGCTTCCGTTCACGTACGACATCGTGACGAATCCACGACGGATTTCCTTGATCGCCGAATTGATCCGCGCATAATGCCCTTTCGCCGAATCATCGGTTGCCGGGGAATTAGCTCAGTTGGTAGAGCGTCTCGTTCGCAATGAGAAGGTCAGGGGTTCGAATCCCCTATTCTCCACGC
>CAZZWT010000170.1:0-7073 GCA_964657775.1 uncultured Candidatus Methylacidiphilales bacterium
AGTCGTGCGACGGTCATAGACCGCCGCTACTTTTATAGAATTACGCAATTTCTCGTTCAATCCCTTACAGCGGTTATAGCTGTTTTGTCTTGCACCTGTCTTACGTCATCCTATTTTGTAATCTATGACAACGACAATGACGTTCCGCCTGCCGAAGAAACTTCGAGGCAGACTGCGCAGTCGCGCGAAGGCGCTCGGCCAAACGGAAGCGGAAATACTCCGCAACATTTTAGACCGTGAGTTGAGCCCGCGGCGTCTAGGCGATCTCATTGGTCATCTGGCCGGCAGCGTTGGACCGCAGATTCGTCCCCCGAGCGCGCTGACGAAGCAGCTTCGCGAACGCAATTGGCGTTCATGACGACTTGGATTCTTGATACCGGTCCGCTGGTCGCCTACCTGAACCCGAAAGATCCAAGTTACCGCGAAGTTAAAGGCGTGATCGAAGGCCACGCCGGCCGCTTAGTTACAAGTAGCGCCGTGATTACGGAGACGATGTTCTTCATGGTAGAACAGCGCAACGGACCGGCCCACTTTGTTGATTTTCTCGAAACGGGCCAGGTCAAGATCATCGAATTCTGTCAAACCGTAGACTTGGCGCGGGCTGTTGATTTGATGAACAAATACTCGGACACCCCCATGGACTTCGCCGATGCGACGTTGATCCTATTGGCAGATCTTCTTAATCAGCATAAGATCTGCACGCTTGATCGGCGTGGTTTCAGGACCTTTCGCACACCGAAAGGGAAACGCTTTACGTTGGTGATGGACGCCTAAAAAGTCAGGGTCGGGACGGGAGTCCGACCCTCCATTACGGGCACTCAATCTTGCGGCTCGCGACTTCCTCCTGCGCGGCGGCGCGGGCCCAAGCGTCGGCTTTGAGGATTTGCTCGAGGCTGGGGTGTTCAATGTTCTCGTGGCGCTGCATGACGGCTTCGACCGTGTGCCAGATGGCGGGGAAGAGGATCTTGCCGTCAAGGAACGCGGGCACAGCGATTTCGTTCGCGGCGTTGAGCACAGCGGGGAGCGTGCCGCCCTGGGTGCCGGCTTCGCGCGCGAGGCGGAGGGCGGGAAATTTCTCCGGGTTCGGCGCTTCGAAGGTGAGCTGGCCGAGCGTGTGGAGGCAGAGCGGCTTGAGCCGGTTGGCGAGGCGGTCGGGATAGGTGACCGCGTACTGAATCGGGAAGCACATGTCGGAGTGGCTGAGTTGCGCGAGCTGCGAGCCATCGACAAATTCGACCAGCGAGTGGACGATGCTTTGCGGATGGACGACGACATCGACTTGGTCCATCGGCACGCCGAAAAGCCAGCGCGCCTCGATCATCTCCAGGCCTTTATTAAAGAGCGTGGCGGAGTCGATGGTGATCTTGCGGCCCATGTTCCACGTCGGGTGCTTGAGCGCCTGCGCGGGCGTGACTTTGGCCAGATCGCTCGCGGGCGTCTGGCGGAAAGGACCACCGGATGCCGTCAAGATAAGTCGGCGGATGTGGCGCGTAGGCTCGCCGACGAGACATTGGAAGATGGCGTTGTGCTCGCTATCGACCGGCAGGATCTTGACGTTGTGCTTGGCCGCCTCGCGCGTCACTTCCTCACCGGCCATAACGAGGATTTCCTTGCTGGCCACGGCGATGTCCTTGCCCGCGCGGATGGCCGCGAGCGCCGGCGACAGGCCCGCCGTGCCGACGATGGAGATGAGGACCATGTCGGCCTCAGGCATGGTGGCGAGATGGATCAGGCCTTCGGGTCCGCCATGCACGGCAGTGCCGGCGGGAAGCTGGCCGCGGATGGAATCGAGCTCCGCCGTCTCGTAAAGCGCCACGGCCCTGGGCTTGAACTCACCCGCCTGCGCCAGCAGCGCTTGCGCGGAGCGGCCGGCAGCAAGGCCGATGACTTCCATCCGATCAGGAATGTCGCGGGCGACTTTGAGGGCGCTTTCACCAATGGACCCGGTCGAGCCGAGGATAACGACACGTTTTTTGGAGCTCATTTTGAGAGGAGAGAAAGGGGCGGGAAGGCCGGTCAATTATCCGCCGAGTGATGCGTGTGCGGTGTGGTGTTGTCCGGCGGCGCTGGCGTGTTGGCGGGAGTGGTGCCGGGCGCGGTTTCAGGCTCGCGCGGGGTCTTTGGGCCGTTCTTGTCGCTGGTGAAAACGATCTGCGGCTTGGGATTGTGGCCGGGCTTGATCTCGGTGCGCGTGGTGAACACGATGGGGCGCGTCATCGATTCGCCTGGCGCGAGATCCGGGAAGCTGAGCCAGTCGTTGAACTTCGAGAGGGGGTCGTCGTCGCTCAAGCCGCGCGGATCGGAGTGGCCGACATCCTCGTCGTAATTGGTGGCGCCGCGATACGGCCGCACGCAGATCTGCACGTTCGTGGCCGGCATGGCGCCGACGTTCTTGAGCGTAACCAAGGCGGTGAAGTTGCCGGCGGAGGGCGTATCCATCTGCACGGTGTAGCCGATTTGCTGGACCTCGGCCTTGTCCGGATGCGCGGCGGCGGGCGCGATGGGTGCGGCGTTGGTGTGCAGGAAAATGAACTTGGTCTGCTCCGGGTGCTGCTCGGCCTGCTGATTAAGGCTGGAGTTGTAGGAGAAGAAGGACCAGATGATCATGCCAATGATGAAGACCCAAAAGGCAGTGATGATCTTTTGTGAGCGGGTCATGGCTCATCTTTAGCGGGAGCCGGCGCGGCGGGCAAGCCTTGGGGACTTGCCCTTTTCTCTATTTGCTAAATTTTCAGTATTTTTAGCGAATTTAGCGAATTGAGATAACGCAGCAAACGGTGGAAACGCCTCCGCGACGGGCTGCTTGCTTCGCGGGGCGCTTCGGGCAGATTGATAAACCGGCCCTTCCTGGCCCTTGTTGTATGAGCTCCCACTTCGAGAAGAACTTTGCCCGCTGGATGAATCCGCGTGCATTGAAGGAGTTCGACGTGGCCTCCGGCTCGCTCGCGCTGGGGCAATTGCCGGCCTCGGCGCAGGCGTTCGTTTTGGCGGCGCTGGCGCGGCTGCATCCGAAGCAGGTGTTTCTCGGGATAACCGCGGGCGTGAAGGCACAGGAGGAATTGGCCAACGACCTCGAAGCCTGGGGCGCGCCCCATCTTTTCTTTCCGCAAGTCGAGGCGCCGACGGCGGAGACGCTGCCCGATCCCGAGGCCTCCGCCGAACGCCTCGCGGCGCTGAATATATTGGCGACCGGTTTCAAAGGCGTAGTGTTGACGACGGCACGCGCGGCGGATCAGCCCTTGCCGAAGCCCGACGTGCTGCGCGGCCAGCGGCTGAAGCTGGTGAAGAATACGCACACGGACCGCGACAAAATCCTGGAGCAACTGGGCGCGGCCGGTTACACGCGCGAGGCGCAGGTGCAGGGGCGCGGGCAGTACAGCGTGCGCGGCGCGGTGGTCGATATTTTCTCGTGGGACGCCCACCGCCCGCTGCGGACGGAGTGGGAAGATGAGGAACTGATTTCCCTGCGGGAGTTCGATGTGGATGCGCAGCGCTCGGTGCAGACGCTCAAATCGGCGGAGGTGAGTCTGGCCGGGCTTTCGGCGAGTGGCGGGGGGGACGAGGGGACGGCGGAATTGAGCGATTATTTGCCGAGGGGTTTCGTGACGGTGAGTTTGGATGGGAAGGAGGAGGCGGCTGCGGCGGAACGCGAGGCGGACCTCAACGATGAATACGTGGACTTTTCTGAAGTCACCGGCGGTCATAGACCGCCGCTACATTTATTAGAGTTTTTCGCCCACGATTTCCTCCATGCGGCGCGGGGCGATTTCATCCTGCAGGAAAATCGCCGGGACCTGTTTCTCGATCACCTGCGCGACTGGTTGAGCGAGGGTTGGGAAGTCGCGATCTTCTGCAATAACGAGGGCGAGCAGAAGCGGCTTTACGAAATCCTGGGCGAGGCGCGGATTGATGCGGACGCGATCGTCTTTTTGATTCGCCCGTTGTTGCGCGGTTTCGTTTGGCCGGCGGGCAAGCTCGTGGTGCTGAGCGATGCGGAAATTTTTGGCCGCTACCAGACGATGCGTGCCCTGCGCAAGCAGGAGCGGCTCGTTTCGCTGCGAAGCCAGCATCAGGCGCTCGATTTTACGGAGATTGCGGATGGGGATTATGTGGTGCACCTCCACCACGGCATCGCGCTCTACAAAGGTGTCACCACGTTGCCGAATCCGGATGGAGCGGATGCCGAGGCACCGGGCGCGGAGGTGCTCGTCCTCGAATTCGCGGAGCAGAGCAAACTTTACGTGCCGGTGGAGCAATCGTACCTGGTCACGAAGTATGTCGGCGTGGGCAAGCGGAACCCGCCGCTCGATACCATGGGTGGGTCGCGTTGGGAACGGGCGAAGATTTCCGCGCAAAAAGCAGTCATGGATTACGCCGCGCAACTGCTGAGCGTGCAGGCCGAGCGCGACTCGCTCGACGGCTATCCGTTTCCGCCCGATACCGATTGGCAGCGCGAGTTCGAGGACGCGTTCGTCTATGAAGAAACGGAGGACCAGGCGCGCTCCATCCTGGAAACGAAAAAGGACATGGAGAGCACGCGCCCGATGGACCGGCTCATTTGCGGCGACGTCGGCTTCGGCAAAACGGAGGTGGCGATCCGCGCCGTGTTCAAGGCGGTCAATGATGGCAAGCAGGCGGCGTTTCTGGTGCCAACGACGATTCTGGCCGAGCAGCATTGGAAGAACATCCGCGAGCGGTTTGCGTCCTATCCCATGCGCGTCGATTGCATGAGCCGGCTGCAAACCGCCAAGGCCCAGCGCGACACGATCGCAGGGCTGAAGGATGGCTCGGTCGATGTCGTCGTCGGCACGCATCGCATCCTTTCGAAGGACATCAAATTCAAAGACCTGGGCCTCGTCGTGGTCGATGAGGAGCAGCGCTTCGGCGTGAAGCAGAAGGAAAAATTCAAGCAGCTCTTCCGCCTTGTCGATGTGCTGACGCTCTCCGCCACGCCCATTCCGCGCACGCTTTATCTCTCGCTGACCGGCGCGCGCGACATGAGCACGATCGAGACCGCGCCGCCGAACCGGCACCCGGTGGAGACTATCGTTGCGCCCTACGATGAGCGCGTGATCCGCGAGGCGATCGAGCGCGAAATGGCGCGCAATGGGCAGATCTATTTCCTGCACAACCGCATCAGCTCGATCCACGATGTCTCGGCGAAATTGCAACTGCTCGTGCCCAAGGCGCGCATTGTGATCGGCCATGGGCAGATGGAGCCGGAGCAACTGGAAGATGTGATGTCGCGCTTCGTCTCGGGCGATGCGGATGTGCTGCTTTCCACCACGATCATCGAGAGCGGCCTCGATATTCCGAACGCGAACACGATCATTATCGATCGCGCGGACCGCTTCGGCCTGGCCGATCTCTACCAATTGCGCGGCCGCGTTGGCCGCGCGGGGCATCAAGCTTACGCGTATCTTTTTCTGCCGCGTCACTTGATGACGGTCGGCGATGCGAAAAAGCGCGTCTCGGCGATCAAGCAATACTCGCAGCTCGGCGCAGGCTTCAAGATCGCCATGCGCGACTTGGAAATTCGCGGCGCGGGCAATTTGCTCGGCACGGCGCAGAGCGGGCACATCACGGCGGTCGGCTTCGATCTCTACTGCCAATTGCTGAAGACCGCCGTGGCGCGGATGAAGGGCGAGAAGCCGGGCCGCCTCGTCGAGACCAAGCTGCAGCTCGATTTCATCTGCTGGCAGGAAAACGAGGCGGACGAGGACAACGGCGCTTTTCTGCCGCGCGCCTATCTGCCGGAAAGCCGCTGGCGGATGGAGGGCTATCGCCGCATTGCGGAGGCGAACACGCCGGAGGACCTGGAAAAGTTGCGGCAGGAATGGCGCGACCGTCACGGTCCCTGGCCGGAGCCGGTGGAACGCCTGCTGCTCGCCACCGAGGTGAAAATCGCCGCATCGGAGGCGCGCATCCGCCAGATCGAAACGCAAAACGAGAAGCTGATGCTGCAACAAGGGCAGGATTACATCATGGTAAGCGGCAAGTTTCCCCGCTTGACCACCTTTGACGCTATTTCTAAGCTCAGGGAAATATTGTCATGGATCGTTTCCCTGAAGAGTTCGCCCTAGTGCGGCGCCCTCACACTTTTAAATTCTACGGAATCGTTCCGCTCATCGGGTTCGTCGTGATGGCCTTTTTCGCCGCGCCCGCCGCGCACGGGCAGATGCTGGCCGATGGCATCGCCGCGGTGGTCAATGACAAGGTGATTACCTACGTGCAGATCAATCAGCAGGTAGCGGAGACGGAAAAGCTGCTGCGGCAGAACTTCCAGGGCGAGGAACTTTTCCAGCGTGTGAAGGAAGCGAAGCTGAACGTGCTGCGCGCCCTGATCGAGCGCGAGCTGATCATCCAGGACTTTAAGACGGCGGGCGGGTTCATCCCGGAGACCTACACAACGGAACGCGTCAACGACATCATCCGCACCGAATACGGCGGCGATCGCGTGGCGTTCATCAAAACGCTCTACGAGCGCGGCGTGACGATGCAGAAGTATAAGGACGAGATTCAGGACAACGCGATCATCGGCTACATGCGCAACAAAAATGTGGTGCAGACGGTGCTGATTTCGCCTTACCAGATCGAGCAGTATTACCAGCAGAACCTGCGGCTCTTCCAGCAGGACGAGCAGGTGAAGGTGAGCACGATCGTGCTGCGCAAATCGCTCTTCCCCTCGCAGCGCACGGACAAGGACGGGCACCAGGTGACGTATGATCCACAGGAAGAAATCGCCAAGGAGATTCTCTACAAGCTCGATACTGGCGCCGATTTCGCGGACTTGGCGCGGAGCTATTCCGAGGCCGGCAACAAGGACGACGGCGGCGAGCTGGGCTGGGTGACGCAAAATGGCAAGACGGCGATTCGCGCCGATTTGTGGGAGCCGATCTCGAAGCTGCAACCGGGCCAGCACACGGATGTGATCACGACTTCGGACGGCTTCTATTATATCGTGCAACTGGAGGACAAGAAGAAGTCCTCCATGGCGCCGCTGGAAGATGTGCGTGCCCAGATCGAGCAGACCGTCATCAACGAGGAAAGCCAGGTGCGGCAACAATCGTGGC
>CAZZWT010000171.1:0-277 GCA_964657775.1 uncultured Candidatus Methylacidiphilales bacterium
GACGTGATGATAGCTCACCTCCAACGGCGCATAGGAAAACGGCGCTGGGGTAGGCGAGACCGGGCGATTAATGACGATAAAGCCATCCGCGCGCGCGAAGCCGGCAAAGACCAGCATCATCGCGGCGGCGGCCAGCAGGGAAAGGGTTTTCATGCGCCTACATTGGCGCGAAATCATCCGGGGAATGTCAGACGGTTGCGAAAGATTTGTAAAAAAGTTGTCAGAAGCTCAGGCGAAAACGCCTTGAAACCACGACGATCGGCCAGCACGCGATCGC
>CAZZWT010000171.1:287-7059 GCA_964657775.1 uncultured Candidatus Methylacidiphilales bacterium
CAGGCGAAAACGCCTTTAGACAGCGGGCGCGGACCGCTGCAACACCTGCCGACCGCAGGTCACTTCCCCGTGCCGTTCAGCGTGTCGCACCGCTTGCAGAGCGGCCGATTATCCGTCCCATAACGCCGATAATTCTTCGCGATCACCTTGCCCTCCTTGCACACCGTGTTGTTGTGGTGGATCGGAATGATCGCCGCGTCTTCGTCTTCTTCGGTGGAATACCAGGGGCTTGATTTCATGGGCAGAATTTAATTATACCGCACGGTGGGTGTGCCATCGAGTCGCTTCGACATATCGACCGGGTCGCCTACGGAAACCTCGTTGGCATTGACTTGGTAGGCCCAGACCTCGAACCACTTGAATTGCACCTCGCCGTAGATGGTCGAGAACGCGCCATCGACGGCATCGAGACCCTGTGCGAGCTTCACGCGGCCAATGCGCGGCCGGTTGAAGCGCGCGTCGAAGGTGCTCCAGTGATGGCCGAGATAAACCTCGAAGTAAGCGTGGAAATCCATCGCCGTGCCCGGGTCCCAGTTGCCGACATCGGGCAGATGGCCCGTGACGTAACGTGCGGGGATATTGAATGCGCGGCAGAGCGCGATCGCGAGATGCGCGAAGTCGCGACAGACGCCGTAGCGCTGGTTCTGGACCTCCGACGCGCTGATCACGGAGCTGCCGCCGCCGAATCGGTACTCGATATTCTGGTGCACCCAATCGCAGATGGCTTGCACGCGATTATAGCCGTTCACGTACCAGCCGAAATTCGTCCACGCAAAATTGAGCAGCTTGTCGGAATCGCAGTAGCGGCTCGGGAGCGTGTAGCGGACAACCTCGGGCGGCAATTCGTGAACGGGCACAGGGTCGCCGACCGGTTCAGGATTATCAGGCAGCGCGGAGACAAGGACGATGGCGTCGTGATGGATGATGTTCTGCCCGGGCTGCAAGACCGCGCGATCGGTCAGGTTGCCGTGTGCGTCCTCGAAGTGGAAAAAGGGGAGCTGGGGCGTGAAGGTGAGGGTCTGTTGCAGCACGGTCTGGAAGGCATCGTGGCGCGGCTTCAAGACGAGCAGGACGGGGGTGGGGGCAGGCGTCTCGTAAACGAGGTGGCAGCCGACGCGGACGGTGATATTGAGGGGATTATTCATGAGGAGGCGGGGGAACGAACGGCGGCGGCGAACGCGTCGAAGAGGGGTTGGTAGAGCGGGTCACGCTCAGGGTGATATTGGACGCCGAGGCCAAAGGGATAATCGCGCAAGCGGGCCTGCTCGATGATTTCGTCACCGGTGTTGCGCGCCTCGACGACGAGGCCGGCGCCGAGTTGATCGAGCGCTTGGTGGTGCGAGCTGTTGACGCGCGGGATGCGGATTTGTGCGCCGTTGACGTAGCGAAGTTCCTGCACGTTCTCGAACTTGAGCTTGTCGTGGCCCGGAATGTCGAGCAGCAGCGTTCCGCCCAGGGCGACGTTCAGCACCTGCAGCCCGCGGCAAATGCCGAAGACGGGGAGCCTTTTTTCCAGGACGCGGCTAAGAGTCTCGAACTCCCAGGCGTCGCGAGCGGCATCGGCACCTTCGATTATATTGGGATCGGGCACCTGCTGCTTGAGGAATTCCTGCGAGATGTCGTCGCCGCCCGTGAGCAGCAAACCGTCAATCGCATCGGGCACTTTCTCGATGCGCGCGTTCCAAAAGCGCAGGTCGGGATAGAGGCCGAACACCTTCTCAAAGGGGGGCTGATCGACCTCGCGGATCCATGTGGCAATATTTTTCAACCGGGAAGAGTAACCCCGATTGCTAAATCGCGCTTGTCTTTTTATCAGGCGGGCTTAAGTCCGGCCCAAGCTGAGCACCATTTCTTCTTCCAGAGGCTCCTCCGTTTCGCGGTCATGCAGGTCTTCCAGCGTCCCGTCGAGAAGCTGAAGTATCTGCGTGGCGAGAGCTCTTTCCCCGGCCAGGAATCCGTCGCGTTGGGGATTGGTCTGCGGCAGGTTCAATTCCTCGCCGGCGAAGGGGCGAAGTTGCAGCAATTTGGCCTGCGCCAGGTCCCGGACCCTATCTAGTGTGGTATTTGCGTTCATGGGTAAATATCGGCCTATTTGGCCCAGTTACAATCGGCTGTCATCCACCAAAAGGATTGACCGGGCCGCTACGGGCCACCACGCTTTGCGCTCTATGGCCTCCCGCTACGACAAAATGATTTACCAGCGCTGCGGCAAAAGCGGCATCCTGCTCCCCCGCATCTCGCTCGGACTCTGGCAAAATTTCGGCGATGTCGATTCGCAGTCCAACGCGCGCGAAGTCGTGCTGCACGCGTTCGATATCGGCATCACCCATTTCGACCTCGCGAACAACTATGGCCCGCCCTACGGCACGGCCGAGAGCAATTTCGGACGCATCCTCAAGAAGGACCTGCTGCCGCATCGCGATGAGCTGATCATTTCGACCAAGGCGGGCTACGACATGTGGCCGGGGCCCTATGGCAATTGGGGCTCGCGCAAATATTTGATCTCGAGCCTGGACCAGAGCCTGAAGCGCATGGGCCTGGAGTATGTCGATATTTTCTATCATCACCGGCCCGACCCGAACACGCCGCTGGAAGAAACGATGGGCGCGCTCGATACGGCAGTGCGCAGCGGCAAGGCGCTCTACGCCGGCATCTCGAATTATCGGCCCACCGAGGCCAAGCGCGCGATTGCGATCCTGAAAAAACTGGGTACGCCGTGTCTGATCCACCAGCCCTGTTATAATATGCTGGACCGATGGATCGAGGATGGGCTGACCTCGCTGCTGGAGAAGGAAGGCGTCGGCTGCATTCCGTTTTCGCCGCTGGCGCAGGGGCAGCTTACGGACCGGTACTTAAAGGAAATTCCCGCCGACTCGCGTGCGAACAAGGAGCACTTTCTCAAGAAGGACTCGGTGCAAAAGAACCTGCCGATGGTGCGCGCGCTGAATGTGATCGCGAAGAAGCGCGGGCAGACGATGGCGGAGATGGCGCTGGCCTGGGTGCTTCGTTTGCCGGTGGTAACGTCCGCGCTGGTCGGCGCGAGTTCCACGGCGCAACTCGATTCCAACGTGAAAGCGCTGAATAATCTGGAGTTCTCTCGCGAGGAGTTGAGCGAGATCCACGGCATCCTGCGCGCCGCCAAGGCGCTGGTGAAATTACCGCAACCTAAGGGTGCGGCGGCGAAACGGAAGTCGGCACCCGTCGTGGCAACGAAAGGGAAGAAGGAACTGCACGCGGCGCGTTGAATTAAAAGGGTAGCCGGCGCCGGCTACCCTTTTGACTTTCATTATCCGCGCCGTTCCCACGGCTTCCTCTTGCCGCGGGCGATCCGAGGATCGGCGCGCAACTCGTAGCGGCCCGTCCCGAGCGAACTCGTCAGCCGCGACTTGAACTCGGTCGTCCACACGATTCCGTAGTGGTCGGCAGGAGCCAGCTCGACTTGGGAACGCGCGCCGCCGCCGTTCACGCGCGAGCACATCAGGCGCAATTTCAGCGGGCCGGGCGCATCCATCACGAGATCGCGCAGGCCATTCCAGCGCGCGGGTTCGGTCCAGTCCTCCAGCGGAAGATGGAGCACCACTTCACGCAAGAGCTGGTCGTACGCCTCGGGCAGCCAAAGCACCTGCGCGGCCCGGATGGCGGCTTGGTCATCGCGGCGATTCAGCGAACCGGAAATCACCAACACATCGCCGGGGTTGAGCGGCCGAGGCAGTGCCGTGTAGGTATCCGGGAAAACCAGCACTTCGATGGAGCCGGTCAAATCTTCAAACGTCACGCGCGCCCACGGCTTCTTGTCTTTTTGCGTCGTGCGCACTTCGACTTTCGTCACGAGCCCGCAGACCCGCGTGTCGATCTCGTCCTGCGTCTCTTTCAGCACCGCGACGTTGTGCGTGGCGAAGGCCTTTACATCCTCCGCATAATCGTCGAGCGGATGCCCGGTGATATAGAAGCCGAGCAATTCCTTTTCGTAGCCGAGGCGCTCGCGCAGCGTGAAATCAGGCACGGCGTTGGCCGCCGACTGCGACTTTGATTTCTTCGCCACCGGCTCGCTCGGCCCAAGCAGATCCAGCAGGGAGCCCTGGCCCGCCTTGCGGTCGCGCTCCTTCGCGCTCGCCTGGGCCAGTGCGCCGTCGATCTGCGTCAGCAGCTCCGCACGATTGGGCCCGAAATCGTCGCACGCGCCCGATTTCACGAGACTCTCGACCAGCTTCTTGTTCATGCCACGCGATTCCACGCGGGCGCAAAGATCGTGCAGGTCGCGGTACGGGCCGTCTTTCGTGCGCGCGGCGATAATGAGCTCCACCGCCGCCTGGCCCACGTTCTTGATCGCCGACAGGCCGAACCGAATCGTGTTCGGCGCCACGGTAAAGACGCTGCCGCTCTCGTTCACGCTCGGCCCCAGCACCGTGATGCCCATGCGCTTCGCCTCCGCGACGAAGAGCGAAATCTTGTCCGTGTTATCGAGTTCGTTCGACAGCAACGCCGCCATGAATTCGACCGGGTGCTTCGCCTTCAGCCAAGCCGTCTGGCAGGTGATGACGCCGTAACAAGCTGCGTGCGCCTTGTTGAAACCGTAGCCGGCGAATTTATCCAGTACGTCGAAAAGCTGGTTCGCCTTTGTCTCGCCGATCTTGTTTTTCTCCAGCGCGCCCTTCACAAAAATCGCGCGCTGCTTCGCCATTTCCTCCGGCTTCTTCTTCCCCATCGCGCGCCGCAGCATGTCGGCGCCGCCGAGCGTGTAGCCGGCCAGAATCTGCGCGGCCTGCATGACCTGCTCCTGGTAGACCATGATGCCGTAGGTCTCCTTGAGGATCGGCTCGAGCAGCGGGTGATCGTATTCCGTCGGCACCTTGCCCGACTTGCGATCGGCGTAGAGCGGGATGAACTCCATGGGGCCGGGACGGAAGAGCGCGCCAATGGCGATGATATCCTCCACACAGCGCGGGCGAATCTGCCGGCACGCGCCGCACATGCCCGCCGATTCCACCTGGAACAGGCCGATGTTATCCGCACGGCTCATCAACTCGTAGGCAGCCGGATCGTCGAGCGGAATTTCCAGCGGCGTCATCTTCTTGCCCGTGGTCTGCTCGATCAACTTCAGCGCGTCCTCGATGACGGTCAGAGTCTTGAGGCCGAGAAAGTCCATTTTCAGCAGGCCAAGCTCGCCCAGCGGCTCCATCGAATACTGCGTCACGATGCCATCGTGATCGTCCTTCGTCAGCGGCACATAATCGGTCAGGTCATGATCCGAAATCACCACGCCTGCCGCGTGCACGCCGGCCTGGCGGGAGACACCCTCGAGCGTCATGGCGGAATCGATCACCGAGCGCGCAATATCTTCCTCGTCGTAAGCGCGCTTAAAATCGGGGCTGTCCGTCAACGCCTTTTCCAGCGTCATCTTCGGGTCGAACGGAATCATCTTGGTTAACCGGTCGGCCTCGCCGTAGCTCAGGCCCATGACGCGGCCCACATCGCGAATGGCCATCTTCGCACCGAGCGTGCCGAAGGTGATGATCTGCGCCACCGACTTCGCGCCATATTTCTTGCGCACGTACTCGATCACCTCGGGCCGGCGATTGTAGCAAAAGTCGACGTCGATATCGGGCGGTGAAATACGCTCGGGATTCAAAAAACGCTCGAAGAAGAGGCCGTACTTGAGCGGATCGAGATCGGTGATGCCGAGCACGTAGGAAATCAGCGAACCCGCCGCCGAGCCGCGGCCCGGGCCGACGGGGATGTCGTTCTTCTTCGCGTAATGGATGAAATCCCACACGATAAGGAAGTAGCTGGTGAACCCGGTTTTCTTCAGGACGTTGAGTTCGAAATCGAGCCGGTCGCGCAAGGCCTGGTCGGTCTTCGCGCGCTCGCCGAAACGCATCGCCAGGCCCTCGTAGCACAGTTCCTCCAGGTAGCCCTCGCGGGTCTTGCCCTCGGCTACCGTGTATTCGGGGAACTTGCTCTTGCCCAACTCGATCGTGAGGTTGCACTTCTCCGCGATCTCCAGCGTCGTTGTCAGCGCATCGGGCACTTCCTTAAAGAGCGCGGCCATTTCCTCCGTCGTCTTGAGATAAAACTCCGGCGCGGGGTAGCGCATCCGGTTCTCGTCATTGATCTTCGCGCCCGTCTGGATGCAAAGCAGCACATCATGAGCAGAGGCGTGCTCTTTCAGAACGTAATGGACGTCATTCGTCGCGACAATTTTCAGGTCAAATGGCTTGCTGAACCTGAGCAGTTCCGTCGCCACCGTTTTCTGCTGCGGAACGCCGTGGTCCGCGATCTCAAGATAGAAATCGCCCGGTGCAAAGATGTTTTTGAAGTCATCGATCGACTTCTCCGCATCCTTCATCTTCCCGGCCATGATGTTCCGCGCCACTTCACCGGCGAGACACGCACTCGTCCCAATCAGCCCTTCGGAGAGCTCCGCCAAAATCGCCTTGTCGATGCGCGGCTTGTAGTACATGCCGTCAAGGTGCGCCGTGGAAACCAGCTTCACCAAGTTCTCATAGCCCTTCTCGTTTTTCGCCAGCAACAGGAAATGCGTGGAGGCCTCCTTTGCGCTGTTTGCCTTGCGGTCGAAGCGGCTGCCGGGCGCGAGGTAAACCTCGCAGCCCACGATTGGCTTGATGCCGACCTTCTTGCACTCCTTGTAAAACTCGATCGCGCCGAAAAGATTGCCATGGTCGCTCAGCGCCAGGGCGGGCATTTTCAGCTCAGCCGCGCGGGCCGCCAGCTCGGGAATGCGGCAGGCTCCATCGAGGAGGCTGTATTCGGA
>CAZZWT010000172.1:0-454 GCA_964657775.1 uncultured Candidatus Methylacidiphilales bacterium
GGGAGAAACGCGACGAAAAACTAAGCCACTCCACGAGAGTGGCTAAGGAACCGCGGCATCCACTTGGCACGTGCAGTGCGAGTTACCGGTTGGCTGTTAAAACCCCGCAGCCGCTAACCTCAAAATCCTCATCCTTATGTCCCTCATTGTTATCCTCATCATCTGTCTTCTTCTCTTTGGCGGCGGCGGCTATGCCTACCGTGGCGCTGCTGGTGGCGGCGGTGGCCTAGGCCTCGTTCTCATTATCGTGCTCGTTCTTTATCTGACGGGTGCCCTCCACGGCTGAAATACAACACGACGACCATAACCGAATGGCGTGGCAACCCGTCATTCAAATAAGGCCATGTTGACTGCCTCTCCGGAAACATCACGCGGCGGTTCGAGCGAATCCGACCCCGTCCCTGAAACTATCGCGCCTGACTCCAATCGGGGCGCGGTGGAGGCGGCCCGCCTC
>CAZZWT010000172.1:464-6973 GCA_964657775.1 uncultured Candidatus Methylacidiphilales bacterium
TGAACGGACCGGGTGCTTGAATTTCGGTCCCTCGCCCGCCTCGAATTCGAGGCCCTGCCGAACGAGGTCAACTCGGAAGCCCGCAAGACAGCCTTCATCCACTTGATCGTGAGCCGCGGCTTCTGGCGCCGGAAGGCGGCGAAAGACGCCAAGCCCAAGTCGTAACTTGGCTGGTCACTTGCCTGCTTCCCAGCGGTAACCGACCGCATGCACCGTCGCGATCTGCCGCGGATCAGCGCCAAGGTCGGAAAGCTTCTTGCGGAGCTGGACAATGGTTTGGTCCAGCGTGCGCGTGGTGCCGTAGTACTCGTAACCCCAGACGTCATTGAGCAGCCGGTCGCGCGACAACACCTCGCGCGGATGCTGCGCGAAAAGCTGAAACAGCTTCAGCTCCCTGGCTGAAAGCGCGACGGTTTTCTTCCCGCGCCTCAACTCGAACGTCCGCTCATCGAGGGAGCAATCGCCAAACGCCGCCGCCGGCACTCGGGCAGAGCCCGCGACATCGCGCCGCAGCAGCGCATGCACCCGCGCCGTGAATTCGCGCAGGCCGAATGGCTTCGTCACGTAATCGTCCGCGCCGAGTTCCAAGCCCACCACCTTGTCCATCTCCTGCCCCTTCGCGGTCAGCATCAGCACCAGCCCGGTGTAGCCGCGCGCGCGCAGTTGCTTGCAAATTTCGTAACCGCTCAGCCCCGGCAGCATCACATCGAGCACGACCAGGCGCGGCTGATGTTGTTCGACTGCCGCAATCGCCGCATCGCCGCGCGCGCAGGCTTCCACGAGGAAACCCTCGCTCGTCAGCAGTTCGGTCAGGCCGAAACGGATATGCGCGTCATCTTCCACCACCAGGATTTTTGTGTTCATAACATTCCTCGTTTGTTCATCCCACGACTTAGACCAACGGCACTGCCAGCGTGAAGCAACTGCCGCCACCCGCGCGGGCGGAATAGGTGACGTCCCCGCCGTGCACGCGCGCCATCTTTCGCGCCAGCGTGAGCCCGAGGCCCGTGCCAGGGATGCCGCTGGAAAGCGAATCGTCGAGGCGGCGAAAGGGCTCGAAAATTTCCTTAACCTGCCGCGCCGGAATACCCGCACCGCGATCGAGCACATCCACGCAGCCGAGCGCACCCGTGGCGATCTCCTGCCGCCGGACGCGTACCAGCACATCGTTGCCGCCATATTTTTCCGCATTGGAAATCAGGTTGAGAATGATCTGCGCCAACGCATCGCGATCCCCGCGAATGGGGAGCGTCTCCGCTTCGATCTCGCACTGGAACGAAACCCCGGCGGCTTCCAAGTGCGGTCCGCAGGTGTCCGCGACATCGCGTGCGGCCTCGACCAAATCGCAGGCGGCGTGTTCGCCGTGCGGCGCGCCTTTTTCCAGCCGCGCGAAATCGAGCACGTTATTGATCAACCGCGTGAGCCGCGAGGCCTCCGCCGCGATGATGCGCAGGTAGGTGGCCTGCCGGTCCGCGTCGGGCACCCGCTTTTCCGCGAGCAGGTCGGCGAACATGCGGATGGAGGTGAGCGGCGTTTTCAACTCGTGGGAGACGTTGCTGACGAAGTCGGTCTTCTGCTGCGCGAGCAACATTTCACGCCGCACATCGCGACCGATGAACGACCCACCGGCGACGATGGCCGCAATGAGGAAGATCACGATGACGAAGAATGCGCACTGCAACGTCCGCGCCGTGCGGCTGAATTGCTGCGGATCGACCAGGTAGAGCGCGGCCTCCCAGTGCGGCAAAGCCTCGCCGATTTCCGTGGCGACGAAGGGATGCTTCCAATCGGCCGTGAAGCCGGCCCGCGAAGTCGCGACGGGATGGCCCGTGTCGTCCAGGATGGCGGCGCAAAAATTGGAGTCGCCGGAGCGAGTGCGGGAAAAACTATCGAACGAACTCTGGGCCAGCTCCTTGATCTTCAGAGAGGATTGCAGCCTCTCCATCAGCTTGTCGCGATCGAGCTGCGCGCCGAAGACGATGGGCGCGTCGGCGCTGGGATGGAGCCAGACGAGCAGCCGCATCTTGTCCTCAAGGAACCTGGCCAGCTCGCCGCTCGTTTCCGACCCTATCACGCGGCGGAAATCGGATTCCTCCGGCACGGTGTTGGAGAGCGGGGCGGTGTCGCGCGTGAGGACCTGTTGCGGGACGACGTTGCGCGCGATCTTGCTGAAGAACTGCTGAGGCGCGAGGCTTTGCGCCGCATCCGCGCCAGCCAGACCGCCGGACGAATCCGGCGTGGGCTGCGCTCCGGGCGTCCCCGAGGTCACATCGATCACCGGCCTCGGCTTACGCTGGGCGTCCTGCTCGGCCTTGGAGGTGAGTGATAGCGTCGGCGAAATGGGCAGGTCTGCTGGGTGACCGGGTGGCGGTGGCGCCGTCACAACGGTTGCCGCCGGAACGGAAATGGTCTGCGCCTCACCACCGCTGGGCATCGGCGGAGTTGCGGGCGAGGCGGACGATTCGGTTGCAGAACCGGTCGTCGCGGGGGCATTGGCTGCTGCGGGCGCAGCCGGGGCCGCCGCCGCGGTTGGCAAGGCAGCTTGCGCCTGCGGGGCGGATGTGATAGTGGCCTTGACGGTGGGCGCGTCGTCGAGCGCAGGTACCGTCGCGGCCGGTGCGGGCCTAGGCAAAGCGGCGGGCGCTGGCACGGCCTTGGTGGCGGAGGCGTCGGTTTCCGCTCGGTAACTTTCTGAATCCGCCGGGGGCGTGAGGTTGACCGTCTTCTCTTCATTCGCGGGCATCGCAGCGCCGCGCGCCTCGCCGGTCTCTTGATTTCTGCCCTTTTTCTGCCTCACCTCGTGCTGTAAATCCTTCGTGACATCCGCAACCACCTCGGCATTCGCCTGCTTCTTCAACTCGTCCGGCGCCTCCTTCTTGTCCGCCGCGTCGGGGTTGACCTGCTCCGGCAATTTCAGTGCGAATTGGCCGGCGGCGTTCTGCAGCACCGCGTTCCGCGCGAGGTTATTCTGCATCAATGCGCCGTTCTGCGTGACCAAACTTGAGTTGGACGCATACACCTCCACGTTCTCGCGATTGCTGAGAAAGCGGTCGTTCTCGTCGCGGAAGGTGCGCGCCTCCGGTCCGTCGTAGGGCGTGGGTGAATAAATTTCCCCGTTCAGGTTCACGGCAAAACCGATCTCCGCCGCGGGCCAGGCTTCCCGCAGGGTGCGATTGAAATTCTGCGCCAGGATTTGCGGTGACTTGTCGGACAACAAATCCTGCGTCGTCTTCACGAAATCGGCGCGCACGCCGTCCATCTGGACCTGGATGTTGGTCGCCAGCGTATCGGTAATGTTCTGGCAAATGATGGCCTGCTGATGCTCCAGCACGACCTGTTGGTCCCGCACGGAACGCACCGCCAGCCACGCCAGCACCAGGCTGGGCAGCAAAATCGAGGCGAAGAAAATCCAGGCAGCGCGGCGCATGGCTATCGGAACGTTGCTCCTGAAATGTTCATCCTTTGAGATTAACCCACGCCATTGGCCCAAATGTCAGAAAATTGTAAATAGTGCGTCCGAAAAATGTCAGCCGCACCCTCTCAAATAATCGCGTTGCCGCCATTTTTCGTCTCGCCTTTGCGCCGTCCCCGGCGAATGCTTGTCGTCCTATGTATACCCATTTCGATCCGGAAGGAAATGTCTCGGTACTTTCCGAAAACTCCGCGCTCTCGCTCTCCATCCCGGCTGAGCAGAACGTGCATCTCTACGCCAGCTTCGATTCCGCGTGGGAACAGTCGGTCGTCATCTACCTCAATGGCAACCGCTACGACAACCAGCTTGGCAGCTACATCCTGCGCCCCAGCGTGCTGACCATCCCGAAACAGGAAGCGGGCTACGAGCTGACTCTCGTCGCCTGGCACAAGCGCAGCAACCCGAACGCGTCGCTGCCGTGGATCGCCTCGCGCGGCCAGCGCATCGGTCCGGTGGTCTTCGCGTGGGATGATTCCGCCGAGGACGGCGACTACCGCGATGTGCGGATCAAGCTGGTGACGAGCTAGGCCTTTCCCAAAGTCAGCTTGCCAGCCGATTGTTTCCGGCTAAGGTCACATTTATGAAATGGAGCGCGCTCATCATTCTGGTGACCGCGCTTTCTGTTTATTCGCCCTTCGCGAGCATGCAGTCGTGTGGAGAGTCTTCCTGCTGCACACAAATGGAGGCGTGCTGTGGCCATTGCGTCTGCCCGGCCACCACCGCATCGTGCGGCGTGGCGAAACCGGCTCCGCTCGATCAGCAGGCGACGGCTCGCACGGCTCAGGCTCCGGCCCGCACCGAGGCGATGCTTTTCTCGCTCACCTTTAATCATCTTTCGATCTCGTTTTCGGCGACTCACCATGTTGCCTACGTGGCGGAATCGCCGCCGCCGAAGCCGGCCCAGCCGCCCCAGTCACGCCTCTGCGTTTGGCTGATCTGATCTCCCACTCCTGATCCCTCGCGCCGTGCGCCGATCGGCCGCGCGCGTGCCCTTGTTTCCCTTTTTCCAGGAGTCGGTCCATGCCTTTTCATTATCGTTATTTCAATCTATTGCTCTTTGCCCCGCCGCTGATGCTTGCTGGCTGCGCGGTCGTGAGTCCACAGGACGCCTTTCAATCCCTGCAGGGAGAAGTTTCCGCGCAAACGGGAATGCAGGTCGTTTGGAACCAAGGCACCGTAGACGACCAGAAGGCCGCGGAAGCGGCGCGCCAGATTTTGGCGAAACCGCTCACGGCTGATGATGCGGTGCGGATCGCGTTGCTGAATAATCCCGAGCTGCAGGCGACCTTCGAGCAAATCGGTATTTCCCAAGCCGAGCTCGTGCAGGCGGGGCTTCTGCACAATCCGACGCTGATGGCGAGCTGGCGTTTCCCCGATCGGCCGCCTTCGATCACCGATACGGAGTATTCGATCGCCGCCGATTTTCTCGATCTCGCCCTCATCCCGATGAAGACGAAGATCGCGCGCACGAACTTGGAGCAGACCGAACTGCGGATCGACCAGCAGGTGCTCGAACTCGTCACGCAGGTGAAGTCGGCGTTTTACACCTACCAGGCCGATGCGCAATTGGAGAACCGGCTCAAGCTCATCGGCCAGGCCGATGAAGCGGCGGCGGACCTCGCCAAGGCGCAGCAGGAGGCGGGCAACTCGACCGATCTGGAGACCTCGAGCAAGCTGGCGCAATTTGCCTCGGCGCATGTCGCGCTGGCCAACGCGCAAAAGGAGAAGCTGGCCGCCCGGGAAAAGCTGAACCGGTTGATGGGGCTTTCCGGCGCGGAGATCGATTGGAAAGCCGCGCCGAATCTGCCCGCGCTGCCGGACCATGAGGTGCCGCTGCCCAACCTCGAATCGCTGGCGATGACGCAGCGGCGCGACCTCGCCGCCTTGAAGAGCAACGTCGACGCGATGGGCATGGCGCTCGCGCTAAAAACGAACACGCGGTTTCTGCCGACCGAAATCAACATCGGCGCGGACACGGAAAAGCAATCGGATGGGCAGCGCATCACCGGCCCGACGCTCGATCTTACGCTGCCGATTTTCGACCAGGGCGAGGGCGAAGTCGCCCGGTTGACGGCGCAGTATCGAATGGCGCAGCGGCAACTCCAAGCGCGCGCGATTGCGATTCAATCCGAAGTCCGCGAGGCGCGCGAGAACCTGAAAATGAATCGCGATCTGGTCGAGTACTACCAGAAGACCGTGCTGCCGCTCGACCTGCGCATCGTCAACCAATCGCAACTGGAGTTCAACGCGATGCAGAAAAACAACTTCGATCTCTTCCTGACCAAGCAGCAGGAGCTCGAGTCCGAGAAGGATTATGTCGGCGCGTGGCGCGATTACTGGATCGCGCGCGCGGAACTTGAGCAGGCCGTCGGCGGAAAACTCACTCACTAAACTTATGATCACACGCAGACAATTCATGCAGAGCGGTGCCGCTGCCACGGCGGGAATCGCAGTCGCCACGAATCTTCTTTCGCAAATCGATGCGAGGGCGCAAACGAACGACGCGCCTTCAGCACCCGCGCAACCGGACGTCGATTACCGGCCCGTGGTGACGCCGAATAATCCGAAGCTGCCGTGGAAAATCGTCGATGGCGTGAAGGTCTTCCATCTCATCGCGGAGGAAGTGGAGCACGAGTTCGCGCCCGGCTTGAAAGCGAAATGCTGGGGCTACAACGGCAGCGTGCACGGGCCGGCGATTGAAGCGGTGGAGGGCGATCGGGTGCGCATCTACGTCACGAATCATTTGCCGGAGGGAACGTCGGTACACTGGCACGGCATTCTGGTGCCGAACGGCATGGATGGCGTCGCGGGCATGACGCAGCCGCTGATCAAGCCGGGCGAGACTTTCAAGTACGAGTTCACGCTGCGCCAGCACGGCACGTTCATGTATCATCCCCACGCGGATGAAATGGTGCAGATGGGACTCGGCATGATGGGGCTCTTCATCATCCATCCGCGCGGGCTGCATCTCGCGCCTGACCGTGATTTCGCGCTCATGCTGAGCGAGTGGAAGATCACGCCGGGCACCTCGCGGCCC